>JBGQJJ010000040.1:0-13255 GCA_041498955.1 Terriglobia bacterium | reverse complement strand
GCGGGTGGCGGAAAAATCCGGGTCTACCCGAGGCCTTTACTGGCCACTTTCGAAGCACGGCGGAATTGCTTTTCGGCATCGGTGTGCCGGGTCATTTCGGAACATCGTGCCGCCGATCGATTCCTACTCGGAAAAGGTTCTAGTTCTTCGGATTCGCTCATGGCCACACAAAATAACTCCAACTCAGTAGGTAAACGCTGTTCAAATCTTTGTCAAGGAAAGAGTGCGCGTTAACGCAATTTTTCTGTTGGCGGAAAGAGCATATCGCCGGGCTTTCGGCCCCGGCGGCGGCAAGCGGCGAGATATAGCGAGCCGTAGGTGTCCGTCAGATAGTCCTTGCGGGCATAACCGAGGAGACGGGCGGCGCGATCGATCCCCGCGACCCGGCCCTCCAACTCAAGATAGATCCCAACCGGGGTCTCATCGAGTTCGACCTTTAGTTCACGGACATGTGGGAGTGCATAAGTGGTCCGAAATTTTTCGTACCGGAATACTGGATGCAAACCGAGGGCGCGAAGAATCCTGGCCAGTTCGTCTGCCCCGGCGACCGTTACTTCGGCTTCGTCTCTGATCTTGAAATGACTGCGGAGATTGGAATGTCTTCCGGATCTTCCAGCGTTGCGCGATAGGAGAGGCGGGCCTTTGTAGGTCAGGATGGCTGCGGCGTTCTCCTTTGGGCGTCTCTTTTTAAAGCTCGAAGCCGGCTGCTCGATTCGGAGGCGGATGAGCTGGCCGCGGCGCCTCAGATCGTGTCGCGCCGTGTCGTACAAGGTGTTGGATTCATGGGTGCGGGGCGTGAGTTCGCGGGCGCGGAGACTTTTTAGGCGGCTGCGAAGCGCGCCAACATCTTGGACGCGAAGCTTAATTTCGATTTCTTCGCGATTTGAATTCTTTGGCATTCGTATGCAGTATACGTCGAGACCGCTTATGAAACTGACTTCTGGAGATCACCTGTGGTGGAATGAAGTCCTACACGTGAGCCGCATGTGTCGCCCCTGCCGGGGCTTACCTCTAAGGTCTGATCGCTTTCCCACCGCTGCCGCGGTGGGCTACGATCTGCCGCCCCCTCGGGGCTTCTCTTACGTGAAATTAACCTACTTTCCCATTCGCTTGCTCGACAGAAGCGAAGGTGGCGCGGTATAAACTTTCTGTTGCCGACTGGCGTCTTCTTACCGGCGGGCCGCGATTTGTGCCCGCAACCGGTTCCGGCGCTCCACTAGACATGACCGAACCAGCCACACCTCTGATGCGGCAGTATCACTCCATTAAGGGGCGCTATCCGCATGCCCTGGTCTTATTTCGATTGGGAGATTTCTACGAACTGTTTTACGAAGACGCCATTGCGGCGTCGCGGGAACTGCAGATCACCCTGACTTCGCGGAATCGAGAACGCGGAGAGCCTGTGCCGATGTGCGGGGTTCCGTATCACGCGGCGGAGGGATACATCGCGCGGCTGCTGCGCGCGGGCTACAAGATTGCCGTGTGCGATCAGATGGAGGCGCCGAGGCCGGGGAAGAAACTCGTGCGGCGCGAAGTGGTGCGCGTTATCACGCCGGGAACGGCCACCAGCCTCAATGTTCTCGAGCCCAAGGAAAATAATTATCTGGCCGCGATCTCCCGCTCCGTGGGAGGAACTCCCATCGGCTTTGCCTATGCGGACGTCACCACCGGTGAATTCCGCGCGGCGTCATTTTCCGGGAGCGACGCCGATGAAAAATTGCGCGATGAACTGCACCGCTTGCGGCCGCGCGAAATCCTCATCCCGCGCCAAGCGAGCTTGTTCGCTACGGCGGCGGCCGGGGCGGACGGTGATTCCAGCGGCACTTCGCAGGCGGCGCGGCCGGAGCTTCGCGAAGGCGTCGAGACGCGGATCGACGAATGGGTCTTTCGGTTTGACTACGCCGAACGGATGTTGCGGGAGCAATTCGGCGTGGCGACGCTGGACGGATTCGGCCTCGGGGGGCATCCGCAAGCGGTCTCGGCGGCGGGAGCGGTGGTTCATTACTTGCGCGAAACTTCGGCTATGGACGCCGAAAATGGGAACCATTCCGGCGCGGCTCTCGGACATCTGGATCGCGTGCGGTATTACGAGCAGGCGGACGCGCTGGTGCTGGACGTCGTTACCGTCCGCAACCTGGAACTGGTGGCGCCTATTTTTTTCGAGGATGGAGTGCGCGGCGCTTCGCCGACCCTGCTTTCCGCGCTGGACGAAACGACGACGGGAATGGGAGCGCGGCTCCTGCGGCAATGGATCCTGCGCCCGCAGGTCGATCGCGAAGAAATTCAAGCGCGTCTCGACGCCGTGCAGGAGCTGAAGAATCATACGGTGTTGCGCGAAGAGATTCGGCACAACCTTGCCGGCGTGCAGGACCTGGAGCGCCTGGCGGGGCGCGTGACGCTGGGCGTGGCGTCGCCGCGCGACCTGCTCGGTCTGCGGCAGTCCCTCGCGCGCATTCCTCTGCTGCGAAAATATTTGGAGAAGTGCCCGTCCGCGCGGCTCTCGGCGTTGCACGCGGAAATGGACGAATTGGCGGACGTGCGCGAACGGATTGAAGCGGCGCTCGCGGACGATCCCCCGGCGCTGGCCTCCGATCCGGGCGTGATTCGGCGCGACTACGACAAGGAATTGGACGATTTGCGCGAACTCTCGCAGCACGGCAAGCAGATTATCGCGGCGATGGAGGAGCGGGAGCGGAAACGCACGGGAATCGGGTCGCTCAAGATTCGCTTCAATCAAGTGTTCGGCTACTACATCGAAATATCCAACGCGAACTTGCATCTCGCGCCCGCGGATTTCGAGCGCAAGCAGACGCTTGTGAATGCGGAACGCTTCACGACGCCGGAGCTGAAGGAATACGAGCGCAAGGTTCTGGACGCCGACGAACGCATCGCGGAAATCGAGCGGCGGCTGTTTTCCGAGTTGCGGATGTGGATCGGGGAACAGGCCGCGCGGCTGCGGCGGACCGCGACGGCCATCTCGCAACTGGACGTGCTTGGAAATTTTGCGCGGCTGGCCGCCTCGCGCAATTACACGCGGCCCGAATTTAGCGACGACACGCAAATCATGATCGTGGCGGGGCGGCATCCGGTGATCGAGCAGCTCCTCGAGCAAAAGGGCGAACGATTTGTCCCGAACGATCTGTTTCTCGATGATACGGCGCAGCAGATCCTGCTGATTACGGGGCCGAACATGGGTGGAAAATCGACATATCTCCGGCAAGCCGCGTTAATTATTCTGATGGCGCAGATGGGCTCGTTTGTTCCGGCGGATCAGGCGCGGCTCCCTATTACCGACCGAATTTTTACGCGCATCGGCGCGGCGGATAATTTGGCGCGGGGGCGATCCACGTTTCTGGTGGAAATGACCGAGGTCGCGGCCATCTTGAATACGGCCACGCCGGCGAGTCTGGTGCTGCTCGATGAAGTGGGGCGCGGGACCGCCACCTTTGACGGGCTTTCGATCGCCTGGGCGGTGGTGGAACATTTATCCAGCGAGACGAAATCGCGCACGCTCTTCGCCACGCATTACCACGAATTGACGGAACTCGCGGAGTTGCTGCCGGGGATCAAGAACGTGCACGTGTCGGCGCGCGAGACCTCGACGGGCATCGTGTTTCTGAAGCGTGTGGAGACCGGGAGCGCGGACAAGAGTTATGGGATCGAAGTCGCGAGGATGGCAGGACTGCCTCCCGCTGTGATCGCGCGGGCGCGCGAAATCCTCGAACGGCACGAGCAGGCCGAGCATCAATTGAGCGAGCGGCTGACGCCCGGCGCCACCGCAACCGGGGAGCCCCTGCCGGCGCAGCAGGCGTTGTTCACGCCGCTCGACCGGCGTGTGCTCGATGCGCTGCGTGAAGCGGACATCGACAATTTGAAACCCGTCGAGGCGCTCAATCTTCTGGCCGAGTTGAAAAAACAAATTTTATGAAACGCTCCCGCGGACGCGGCACATTGGCGCTCGGCATCATGTCGGGAACGTCGGCGGACGGAATTGACGTGGCCCTGGTGCGCGTGGCGGGGCGAAAGGCGTCTCTCGAAAACTTTGCGGCGTTTCCCTTCCCTCGGCAGGTCCAGAAAGCCATCTTGAAGCTCGGCGAAGGCCGGGCGGTGACCACGGGAGAGATCAGCCAGCTCAATTTTCTGTTGGGTGAATTATTTGCCAGCGCCGCGCTCGCCGCGTGCAAGAAATTTCGCGTGGCCCCCGCGCAAATCGATGTGATTGGCTCGCATGGGCAGACTGTTTTTCATCAGGGAACGCCATCGCAATTCAATGGACAGCGCGTTGCGTCAACGTTGCAAATCGGCGATCCCTCGATGATTGCGGTGCGCACGGGCATTACCACCGTGGGCGATTTTCGTCCCGCGGACATGGCCGCGGGCGGACAGGGCGCGCCGCTCGTGCCCTTCGTCGATTTCCTGCTCTACCGGCACCCGCGAAAAGGGCGCGTCGCGCTGAATATCGGGGGGATTGCGAACGTCACAGCGATTCCCGCGGGCGCGGGAATCGAAGATGTATTTGCATTCGATACCGGGCCAGGAAATATGGTCATTGGTGCACTGGTGCGGCATTTCACGGTTGGGCGAAAAGGATTCGATCGCAATGCGGAGATGGCCGTGAAGGGCAAGCTGCTCCCGAGATTGCTTAGCCTATTGCTGCGTGACAAGTATTTTCCCCAAATTCCTCCGAAGACCGCAGGCCGCGAACAATATGGCGAAAAATATGTTCGTTCCATACTTTCCTGGAGAGAGGTGCGCGAGGCGAAACCTGAGGACGCCATTCGGACCGTCACGATTCTGACCGCGCTTTCGATTTTGGATGCGTTCCATCGTTTTATTTCGCCCAAAGCGAAAATTGGAGAGCTCATCGTTTCGGGAGGCGGCGCGCACAATCCACTGCTGATGGCCCAGCTCGAATCCGGCTTAAACGGGGTCCGTGTCCGGACGGCGGATGATCTTGGCGTGCCGGGAGACGCGAAGGAAGCGTTTGCTTTTGCCGTGCTCGCGCATGAAACGCTGCACAAACGGCCCGCAAATGTGCCGGGAGCGACAGGAGCGAAGAAAGCGGTCGTGCTGGGCAAGGTGTGCTATGCAGGCTGAAAGAGGAAGTAGAGGAGGCTTAGGAGGTGAAGGAAGTAGAGGAACGGAAACTTCGGACAAGCGCGGGCGCGGCTCGAGGGGGAGCATTTTTTCCTCTACTTCCTTTGCTTCCTTAACTTCCTTTACTTCCCTTCTTCTCCTACTCTCACTTTCGTCCTGCTCTCGCACCGTCAGCACCGAGCCCGGCGTCGTCAATTTCCTAATTGAATCGATGCCGACAAATTTGGATCCGCGAATTGGGACCGACGGACAGTCCGAGAGGATTGACAGCCTCATCTTCGACAGTCTGGTCGAGCTCGACGAGCGGAGGATTCCCCGCGCCGACCTGGCAGAAACATGGGAAATGCCTGACCGGCTCACCTATGTGTTCCACCTGCGGCCCGGCGTGAAGTTCCAGGACGGCCGCCCCCTTACATCGGCGGATGTAAAGTTCACATTTGATTCGATCTTGAACGGAAGCGTGACGACTTCCAAGCGGGGAATGCTCGGACTCGTCAAGTCCATCGACGCCCCGGACCCTGCCACGGTCATTTTTCGTCTCCGTGAGCCGAACAGCGGGTTTCTCACTGACATTAGCAGGCCGGAGTTCGGTGTCGTTCCCGCGGGGGCAGGGAGCGATGTGGCGGAACATCCGATCGGCTCCGGGCCGTTCCGCTTCGTGAGTGCGCAGCAGGACGACAACGTCCTGCTGGTACGCAATACCGCTTACTTTCGTTCGCCGCCTAAGATTGAGCGGGTTCGATTCCGCATCGTGCCCGAGGCCATTGTCCGCGCTCTCGAATTGCGGAAAGGGACCGCCGATCTGGAAGTGAGCTCGCTCGCCCCGGACATGATTCCGGTTCTTCGCCAGCAACCGAACCTTGATGTGACCGAACGGCCCGGAACGAATTACGCATATATCGCGTTCAATTTCGACAATGGCGTAGTCGCCCGGGCGGAATTGCGCAAGGCTCTGGCCTACGCCACCAACCGGGAGGATATCGTGCGCTATCTTTACCGCGGGCAAGCCCGGCTGGCGGACGGGGCGCTCCCGGAAAACAGTTGGGCGTACGAGCCGGACATCACGCGATATGGTTACGATCCGCAACGGGCCGAGCAACTGCTGGACTCGGCAGGAATGTCCCGAAGGGCGGAAAACGGCGGCATGCGCCTGCGACTGACGCTCAAGACTACGACGGAAGAATCCACGCGCCTGCTCGGCGCCGTCTTGCAGGAGCAGTGGCGCAAAGTTGGCGTGGACCTGGAACTGCAGCCCATGGAAATCGCAACACTGGCTTCCGAGATCGGACGCGGAGATTTCCAACTTTATACGCTGCGATGGATCGGAGTAAATAACGATCCTGAATTTTACGAATTTGCCTTCAGCTCGAAAAGGACGCCGCCCATGGGCGGCAACCGCGGCCATTATCGCAATCCGGAAGTCGACGCGCTGCTCGACCGGGCGCGCGTCGAAAGCGACCAGGATAAACGACGTGAACTGTTCAGCGAAGTTCAGAAAATCATCGCGGAGGATTTGCCGTACTTCAGTTTGTGGTTTATGGACAACGTCAGCGTGCACCGGAAGAGGATCAGCGACGTGCAGCTTTCTCCGACCGGGGATTATGATTTTTTGCGGAGCATTGATGCGCGCTAGGAACCTGGGAACGCCAATCTCCCGATTGGCGCTCCAAAACCGCCAATCGGGAGATTGGCGTTCCCGGGGTGCATCTCCAAAGGTCACGCTTCCGTGTCGTCTTCGAGGGCGGCGCGAATTTCCTGCTCGGTGATTACGCCTTCCCGCATCACGGTCCAATCATCGCCGTCGAGTCTTACAATCGTGGAGGCGAGATTGCCGGGCGTTTCTCCCGCGTCGAGAATTAGCGGCAGGCGATCTCCCATTTGCTCCAGAAGGTCGATCGCGGTAGCGCACGCGGGCTGGCCGGAAATATTTCCGCTCGTTCCGGTGATGGGTCCCTTTACCAGGGCTATGAGCGCGTCCACAATCGCCGATTTCGGCCAGCGCAGGGCGACATTGCCGGTATGAGCCGTCACTTTGAGCGGAACGCCTGTCGAGGCCTCGACCAGCAAAGTCAAAGGCCCCGGCCAAAACTTGGCGGCAAGTTTGTGAAACGTGTAGGGAACATCGCGCGTGAGGGCGATGGCCTGCGTCGCGGTATTGACAAGGATCGGAAGCGCGCGGGTTTCCGGCCGCCCTTTGACGCGATAGATCTGATCGACGGCCGCCAGATTAAAGGGATCCGCCGCGATCCCATAAAAAGTGTCGGTGGGGATGGCGACGAGTTCGCCGCGACGTATGAATGCGGCTGCGTAGCGGAGTGCAGCGGGATCGGGATGTTCAGAAGAAATCTTCAGCATCTCAGCGGACAAAGTGGCGATCCTCGTTGTTCAAACCAAAAAGCGGCAATCGACCGGCAATCGAAACGCGGTCGAGTGAAGCTACCATAGACATGTAGTGCGTTCAAGGCGCTAGGTTTCTAGAATTCTTACACGACGTCACGGGGCGCCCTTGCTTTACCGTTCAGAGGGGGTTTGCTAGGCTGGTGTGCATGGCTCACCCCGCCGGCACATCCGCGCAACACGCCATCAAACGAAACGCCGCTGTGATTACGAGCCGTGAGAATCGTTGGCTCAAGCGATTCCGCGCCGCGCTTTTGGGCGAACGGGGCGACGACGGAATTGTGGGCGTCGAGGGTGTTCGCCTGGTGGAAGCGGCGCTGGGATCGAGGCTGCCGGTCGAGGCGCTCCTCGTGAGCGAATCGGGTGCGCGCCACCTTCCCCGCGTTGCGCCTGTGGTGGCGTCGGCTGTCGCCGTGCTTCGGACATCCGACAAACTTTTCGCCAGCGTTGCGGATACTCGGACACCGCAAGGGATCGCTGCTCTGGTTCGGCCACGAACGCCGGCCATCGAGAGTCTCTTGCCCGGAACGGCGCTGCTTGTCGTACTCGTGGGCGTGCAGGATCCCGGCAACGTTGGGACGATTGTCCGAGCGGCGGAAGCATTCGGAGCCACAGGGGCGGCGACATGCCTTGCGGACGGCATTGGGACAGCCGATCCGTTCGGGCCCAAGGCGCTGCGCGCGTCGGCGGGATCGGCGCTGCGGCTTCCGATCGTCCATGGGATTTCGCCGACGGTTCTGCTCGCGCAATTGAAAATGTTACGCGTGAAAATTTACGCTGCTGTCGCAGGGGCAGGCGCAATCGGGGATAATTCCAAAAATAAACCTTCGGATGCCGCTTCCCCTTTGCTGCGTCCGTGGGACATCGACTGGAAAAATTCTGCTGCCATCCTGATCGGTAATGAAGGTTCAGGCTTGCCCGCGGAACTAGTGCGTGCGGCCGACGCGCGAGTGTATATCCCGCAGGCCGCGGCAACCGCTCCCGTGGGGATTGAATCTTTAAATGCAGCGATGGCGGCCAGCGTGCTGCTCTACGAGGCCATGAGGCAGAGAGATGCCACCCGGCAGCAACATTCATGAGCCTATTCGCAAAACTCGAGCCTGACGAAAACACGGGCGCCGCCGGCCAGCCCCTCGCGGAACGGATGCGCCCGCGAACGCTCGATGAATTCACGGGGCAAGAGGCTTTGCTTGGGCCAGGGAAACCGCTTCGGACGCAAATCGAACACGACGAAATCGGCTCGATGATTCTTTGGGGACCGCCGGGATGCGGGAAAACGACGCTGGCTCGCCTGATTGCGCGAATGACTCATTCCGAATTCGCAGCGTTCAGCGCCGTGCTGACCGGGATCAAGGAAATCAAGGACGTGATGGCCGCGGCCGAGCACGCGCGGCGCGCGGGGCGAAGGACCATCGTGTTCATCGACGAAGTGCACCGCTTCAACAAGGCGCAGCAGGACGCGTTTCTGCCGCATGTGGAGGCGGGAAATATTGTCTTGATCGGCGCAACCACGGAAAATCCATCGTTTGAAGTGATCGCGCCGCTGCTTTCGAGGACGCGCGTCTACGTCCTGCAAGCGTTGACCACCGAGCAGATCGAGGCGCTCTTGCGGCGCGCGCTCGCCGATCCAGTGCGCGGCCTGGGAAACGAAAAGATCGTGATCGGCGATGACGCGATCCAGCACATCGCCGTGTTTTCGGGCGGGGATGCGCGCGCTGCGTATAACACGCTCGAGGCCGGCGTCCGTGCGGTGCAACCGGACGCTTCAGGGACTCGCACGATCACCAAGGAATTGCTCGCCGATCTGCTGCAACGCAAATTTTTGCTGTACGACAAATCCGGAGAAGAACACTACAACCTCATTTCCGCGCTCCACAAATCCGTGCGCAATTCCGATCCCGACGCGTCGCTGTACTGGCTGGTGCGGATGCTGGAATCCGGTGAGGACCCGCTGTACATCGCGCGGCGGCTCGTGCGCATGGCGAGCGAGGATATTGGTCTTGCGGAACCGGGCGCTCTGGCGGTAACGATCGCCGCCATGCAGGCCGCCGACTTTGTCGGGCCGCCGGAAGGAAATCTCGCGCTCGCGCAGGCCGCCGTCTACCTTTCGCTCGCGCCGAAGTCCAACGCGCTCTATACCGGTTACGGCTCGGTGACGAAAGATTTGGAGAGCACGCGTGCCGAGCCCGTGCCGCTGCATCTGCGCAATGCTCCCACCGGCCTGATGAAAAATATCGGCTACGGGAAGGGATATCAGTACGCGCACGATGTCGAAGACAAGGTGGCCGACATGACTTGCCTGCCGGAATCGCTCGCCGGAAATACCTACTATCGCCCGACCGACCAGGGGTTTGAGGCGCGCTTGCGCCAGCGCATGGAAGAAATCCGGCGCATCAAAGATCAGCGGAAAGCAAGATGATTCGAGTAGGACAGGCTTCAGCCTGTCTACGGTGTGATGGATGCGCGAACGAAAAGCAGACAGGCTGAAGCCCGTCCTACTTGCGGCGTTTGAAAATTTCCTTGGCGATGCAGTTGTCCATGATAACGAAAAGTCCGGCGCGGCGGGCGCGTTCGGCGGATCGTTCGTCCTCCACACCTTCTTGCATCCAGATCGCACGCGCGCCGATGCGAATTGCCGCGTCGACAATTTCAGGGACAAATTCCGGGCGGCGAAAAATATCCACGATGTCGATTTTTTCAGGAATATCTTCCAGGCGCGTGTAGCATTTCTCGCCGAGCACCTGTGTCTCGTTCGGATTCACGGGGAAGATCCGGTAGCCTGAAGATAGAAGTGTTTCCGTTACGCCGTAGCTTGCGCGATAGGGTTTTCCCGACAGGCCGACCACGGCAATGGTTTTTGCCGAGGCAAGAACTTTAGTGATGGACTCCTCTTCCGCAGTTGTCATGGAACCTTTTTTCGCGGCGCGCCTTCTTTGGACTTGGACAGGACGCGCCGGGGGCGCCACGCGCGACGGGGCTTGCTCGCCGCCGGAACCGGCTTGTGCTGCGTCAGCGCGTGCTCAACGGCGCGAACCAGCTTGGCCACTTCCAGGGCGCTGAGTTGCCGGTAGTGCCCTTCCGGCACGGTGTCGGCGTCGAGCGAAGCGAGTTTCATTCGTCTCATCTTTTCGACGGGATGTCCCATCGCCAGCAAATTCCGGCGCAGCAGGTCGCGCCGAACGCCGGCGATTTGCACTTCGTACCACGGGTTCGGAGGATTCTTGCCAGCCGCATGCGGAGCGCGCAAAGGAAAAATCTTGCCGCGCAGCGCATGCGCAAGGCTCTTGAGTTGCGTTTCGCCAAGCCGGCCCTTGACCTTGATCCAATACGTCTGAGGCAGGGATACCGACGCTTTCAACATGCGGCTCGCGAGGTCGCCGTCGTTGGTCAGAAAAACCGCGCCGCCAGCCGCGTAGTCCAAACGCCCAACGGGAAAGACGCGCTCGGATACTCCGACAAGAAAATTGCGTAGCGTGCGGCGGCCTTCCGGGTCCGCCAGCGTGGAAACCACTTCGGGCGGTTTGTTCATCAGCAAATAAACGTGCGATTCGGAGAGTTGAGCGACGCGGCCTGCGGCTTCGACACGATCGCGTTCCGGATCGGCTTTGGCGCCAAGCTCGGTGACGACAACACCGTTGACCCGCACTTGCCCGCTGCGGATCAGGTCTTCCGCATGGCGCCGCGACGCAATTCCGGCGCGGGCGATGATTTTTTGCAGCCGCTCAAGCATGGATTTTTCTAGGAAGCGCTTTCTGCCTTGGTTCGCACGGAGCGCTCCGCTTCGGCTTCGGCGGGTTCCGATGCTTCTTGTGGGCCATTCTGGTCCGGTTCTGCCGCAGCTTCCGCGCCGATTGCCGCGCTGGCAATAGCATCCGCGCCGTTCATCGATTCCGGCGACTCCGGCTCAATCGGCGCGATCCCCTCGTCGGAACCGAGCGCCGCACGCGCGAGCTGCTCAAATTCCTTCAGGCTCGGCAACTCCTCGAGATCGGAGAGGCCGAAGCGGATCAGGAATTCCTTGGACGAGCGGTACAAGATGGGCCGGCCCATGACGGCCTTGCGGCCCGCGGTCACGATCAGGCGCTTTTCGAGCAGCGTCTTGATCACGCCTGACACGTTCACGCCGCGAATTTCCTGAATCTCGGGGCCCGTGACAGGTTGCCGGTAGGCAATCACGGCCAGCGTTTCGAGCGCGGGCATGGTCAGGCGCAGCGGCGGGCGCAGGCTCTTGATGAACCGGCGAACGACTTCGTGGTGCTGCGGCTTGGTGTAAAACTTGTAGCCGCCGGCGACGGCGCGGATTTCCATGCCGCGATCCTCGCTGGCATAGACGGCAATCATTTCGTCCAGCGCCGCGCGTACCGTGGACTTAACCTCGCCGACGGCATTCGCGATTTGGTCGAGTGTCGCGGGCTCATCGGCGGCGTAGATAATCGCCTCGAGCGCGCCCTTCAGTTCCGTCGTATTCATTGTCCTTCTCTTCGCGGGCTCCAAGTAGAGCCCGCACCCGGATATTGTTCGTCAATTCCTCGAAGCGGCTCCGCCAGCGTGTCGGATATCGAATCGCCGCCGGCGAAGACCACGTCGAACATTTTATGCTTTCGCAGCCAGATCTTTGAGAACAATTCCTGTTGCACCAAGATAATCGCTTGCAGGCGTGTGAGCTCGAGGACCGCGAGCAGCGCGACTATCATCGCGTGCCGCGACGGGCAGGACTCGAAGAAGGAGATCAGGTCGATGCCGTCCCCGACGGCGACGAGTTGCTGGCGCAGCAAATCCATCATCTGCGCCACGGTGAATTGTTCGTGCTGGAGATCGATCTTCACCACTTCCTTGCGGCGCTCCAGCACCTGCTGGAACACTTTTACGAGGTCCACGAGAGAAACGATCAGCTCGCCTTCCGATTCTCCGCCTTCGTACAGCGTGAGGTCCGGCTTCGACCAGACGTGCTCCTCGATCTGCTGGCGCTGGTGGAGCAGTTGCGCGGCGCTCTTGAATTTTTCGTGTTCGACGAGGCGGTGCACGAGGTCGGCGCGCGGGTCTTCCAGATCCTCTGGACCGGCCAGCGGATCGGGCGGGAGGAGCATTTTCGATTTGATGTAGATGAGCGTCGCGGCCATGTAAATAAAATCCGCCGAGATGTCCATGTCGAGCTGCTCGAGTTTGTGGAGATAGTCGAGATACTGGCCCGTGATCTTGGCGATCGGAATGTTGTGGATGTCGATCTCCTGCTTCTTGATCAGATCGAGCAGGAGATCGAGCGGGCCGTCGTAAGTATCGAGATGAATTTTGTAGGGTGACGCCATTTTATTGCCTCGCTTGCTGTTTCGGCCCCTGCTGGGCTACGGAAGCCAGCGGCTAAAGCCGCTCTCTACCATGCATTCTACGGCACGGCTGAAGCCGTGCCCTACAAACATCCAGCAAACATCGGACGCGCTATGAATCGTCGCGTTGTTCCACTCCGCGTCTTAGTCGTATAAAAGCTTCGCTTTGTAGGGCACGGCTTCAGCCGTGCCGTTACGCGCAAGCAATCCGTGCGGCTTTAGCCGCTGGCCTGCCCGGCTTGCCGCCGTCAACTCTTTCCCACTACACGCGGCGCGGCAACTTCGGCGCGCTTCTCTTTCCAATTGAACACGGCTTCGCGGACGCGCGCCATCGTTTTCTGCGCGACTTCACGCGCCTTCACGGAACCATTGTCGAGAATCTGCAAAACCTTGTCAGGATGCGCAGCGTATTCTTCGCGCCGGGCGCGAACCGGCTC
>JBGQJJ010000039.1:0-13331 GCA_041498955.1 Terriglobia bacterium | reverse complement strand
CTGAAGTGGCACACGCTTCAGCCTGTGGGGTTTGGCCCTTGCAAGCACTAACCCCCACAGGCTGAAGCCTGTGCCTCTCAAATCGCCAATCGATTCAGGTCTCCCACTTCCAATCCACAAACTGTTCGCGCAAGGCAATCTTCCGGAATTTTCCCACCGAAGTGCGCGGAATTTCCTTGGCGAACACAAACGCGTCGGGCAATTGCCACTTCGCGAATTTCGCGCCCAGAAATTCGCGCAATTCCGCGGCGTCCGCTTTCGCTCCTTCATTCAGCACGACCACGGCGAGCGGGCGCTCCTGCCATTTCGGGTGCGGAACACCGATGACGGCGGCTTCTTTTACGGCGGGGTGCCCCATCAGCGCGTTTTCCAGGTCGAGCGAGCTGATCCATTCGCCGCCGGACTTGATCAGGTCCTTGCTGCGGTCCACCAGCTTAAGGTAGCCGTCTTCGTCGATCTGGCCCATATCGCCGGTGCGCAGCCAGCCGTCGGGCGACCACTTGTGCGATTCCTCCGGCAGGTTGTAATAGGCCGCCGCGATCCACGGCCCGCGCAATTCGATCTCGCCGACGGTCGCGCCGTCATACGGCGCAGGAGTTCCGTCGGGCCGCATAATGCGCGCCTGCACGATAGATGCGGGGATGCCCTGTTTCAGGCGTTGCGCGTATTTCTTTTCTTCGCTCCACGAATCCATGTGCGGGCGCAGTTGTGAACACGTGGCGTGCGGCGTCGTCTCCGTCATGCCAAACAAGCAGATCAGCGTGATGCCATGGCGGTCAAAGCCGCGCATCAGCGCTTCGGATGAAGCCGCTCCGCCCACTAGCAGGCGGATCGGCCAGGAAAATTTCCAGCGCCCCGGATATTTGTCGAGCGCTTCGAGAACTCCAAAAAAAATAGTCGGCACGCCGAGCGAGGCCGTGACCCGCTCCTGCTCCATCAAATCGAGAATTCCCTCGGCGTCGGCAAACGGCCCCGGCAGGACCACCTTCGCGCCGGCCAAGGCGGCAGTAAACGGGATGCCCCATCCATTCGCGTGAAACAGCGACGCGACCTGCAACACGGTGTCCCGCGCCGAAATGGCGAAGGAATTGACCCCGCAACAATCGAGCGAATGAAGCACCAGGGCGCGGTGCGAGTAGACCACTCCCTTCGAGCGCCCCGTCGTGCCGGAGGTGTAGCACATCGCCGCCGCTTCGTTTTCGTCCAGTTGCGGATACGTGAACTCTTCGCTCGCCGCGGCGAGCAACTCCTCGTAGCCGTCGCAGCCCGCCGGGGTCT
Organism: Terriglobia bacterium; assembly: GCA_041498955.1. GTDB lineage: Bacteria > Acidobacteriota > Terriglobia > Acidiferrales > UBA7541 > Palsa-360. The sequence continues at coordinate 12,053 of JBGQJJ010000039.1, read as the reverse complement.
CGCCGCCTCCGAACGGCACGACGATCACGCGCTCGAATTTCACCCGGTCTCGGAATTTCTCATAAACGGGCAGGAGCACGTCGTCGACGATCAAGAAACGGTCGCCCGCATGGTTCGCGATAAAGGTAATTTCATCGGGGTGGAGCCGCAAATTCAGCGCGTGCAGCACGCCGCCGGCCGCCGGCACGCCGAAATAAGCCTCCATGTGTTCCGTCTGATTCCACAGGAGCGTGGCCACGCGGTCCCCGCGGCGAAGCCCAAGGCCGGTAAGCGCATTCGCCAGGCGCCGTGAGCGCCGGTACAGGTCTCCCCAGGTGGACCGCGCCAGCCTTCGGTCCGGGCGGCGCGTGACGATTTCGACTTTGCCGAAAATAGTGCCCGCGCGTTCCAGCAGCACCGGCACGGTCAGTGGAAAATCCATCATCAAGCCGCGCATAGGCCCCGTTTCTCCGATCGATCTCCCACGAAGGATGCCGCATCCTACCATCAAATTTCACGAATTTCGCACGGCACGGTTCGCCCGCCGGCAGTTGATGGTCCACATATTTCACAAGTAGTTATACTTTAATCTTTCTGTTGACGGACGTTCAAATTTGGAGCAAGATTCGCCCGGTGCTGAAGCGCGTCTTTTGTCGGATTGTTCTGGGCCCCCAGCCCAAGTCCCCCGAACTCGACCCTGCTCTCTTCAGTCCCCGGTTCCGTGGGTCCGTATTGCCACGGCCAGAAGGAGTCTTGCATTGAAGAAACTTTATGTCGGCAATCTGCCATTTCAGGCTACCGAAGAGCAACTCAGCGCCTTATTTACGCAGACGGGAGTCACCGCGGCGAATGTCACCCTGGTGCGCGACCGTTTCTCGGGGCAACCACGCGGGTTCGGATTTGTCGAGGTCAATAGCGACGAGGAAGCCGAGCGCGCCATCCAGGGATTGAACGGTCACGATTTCATGGGCCGCAACATCGTCGTCAATGAAGCCCGGCCGCCTCGTGAGGGCGGTGGTGGTGGCGGCGGCGGACGTCCGGGCGGCGGCGGTGGACGTGGCGGCTTTGGCGGCGGAGGTGGGCGAGGGGGCGGCGGTGGTGGACGCGGCGGCGGTGGCGGAGGCAGGGACCGTGACCGCGGCGATCGCGGTGGCGGTGGCGGCGGTGATCGCCGCTGGTAGTCGCGCTGAACACTCAAGAGACTAAGTCTAAAACCGGGGAGCCCGCCAAAACGGGCTCCCCGGTTTTTTGTGTTTGCGCTCCTCAAGTTCTCAGGAAAATATGTCTCCCTGGTGGGTGATACATATATGGTAACAAACGCTAGATATAACTGGACCGCAAAAGCATAAGTTATTTGTTTACAATGGCTTGACCCTGGTACTTCTGTCCCTCCCATAATGAACCAGTTGGCCCATAGGAAAGAAAAGTCCTATTACTTACAGTCCCTATACGGGATCGACCGTAGTTTCAAGACAGGAAAGTGGCCGCACCGGACTTGGTACGGCTTACAGGAGACCCATGGCGCCCTTCCACGCCGACAAGCAAGATCCGCAGGAGTTTCTCAACGTTGAACGCCATGAGGCGCCCTCCTCGATCCGTCTATCCGAAATTATTTCCGCGCTTTCCTACTCCCTGGATCTGACCGAAGGCCAGCCCATGGGGCATTCCGTTCGAGCCTGCATGATCGGGATGCGGCTCGCGCAGCAGATTGGCGTGAGCGCGGACGAACAGGCCGATCTTTACTATGCGTTGCTGCTCAAAGATGCGGGATGCAGCAGCAACGCCTCACGCCTCTTCCACATCTTGAACGCGGACGATATTCGCGCCAAGGGCGACGTGAAAACGACGGACTGGACGCGTGTGGGATACGAGAGCTTGCACTATGCCCTCACTCATGTTGCCACCGGCATGCCCTTCCTGCAGCGGATGCAAAGGCTCTTCCAGGTTGCCGCAACCCAGCAACAGGATTCCTGCACGCTGGTCAAGATTCGCTGCGAACGCGGATCCTACATTGCCAAGCAGTTGGGATTTTCCGACTCCGTTTCCACCGGCATTTACAATCTGGACGAGCACTGGAATGGACGCGGCTATCCCGACGGGCTCCGCAAACACGAAATCCCTCTGTTCTCAAGAATCGCGAATCTTTCGCAGACGCTGGATGTTTTTTTCACAGCCAAAGGATCCAATGCCGCCCTGGAAGCAGCGCAGAAGCGCAGCGGCCGCTGGTTTGATCCCGATTTGGTGAAGGCCGCCGCATCTCTGGCAAATTCAGGTGCGCTGTGGAATGGACTGGACGACAAAGACTTGGTTCGAAAGATTGCATCGCTGGAACCGGAACACCGCCAGGTGACGGCCACCGAGGACTCGATTGACAAGATCTGCATGGCGTTTGCGGAAGTTATCGACGCCAAGTCGCCATTTACTTATCGCCATTCCAGCGGCGTCGCTGACGCAGCCGTGGAGATCGGGCAGTGGTTGGGCATGAACCACAAGAGCCTGAAACTGCTCCGCAGGGCTGCACTGTTGCATGACATCGGCAAATTGAGCGTTTCCAACTCGATCCTGGAAAAACCAGGCAAGCTGACGAACGAGGAATGGACCTCCGTCAAGGCCCATCCGTACTTCACGCTCGAGATTCTGAAAAAAATTCCCGGTTTCGACCGGCTCAGCCAGGACGCCGCCGCCCACCACGAAAAACTGGATGGATCCGGCTACTGGCGCGGATGGGGTTCGGAGCAGCTTTCCCGCTTTGCCCGGATTTTGGCAGTGGCGGACATTTTCGATGCGCTCCATGCCAAGCGGCCCTACCGGGACGGCATTCCCCTTGAAAAAGTTTTCCAAATGTTACGCAGCGATGCGCCGCACGCTCTCGATTTGCCGTGCGTCGAAGCCCTGATCGCATCCAAAACGAATTCCGAACCGCTGGCTTTCATTCAGCCGGAAATTGCAGTCGCAAAATAATCAACAAAAAAGGAGCAATTCAAAAATGAAGTTCCGCAGAAGCTTTTTCCTGTTATTCGTCTTATTCGCATTCCTTTCAGTTTCAGCCTCCGCACAGGACTTTTACTGGAATTCGGCGAGCACGCGATCGATGGCCCTCGGCGGGGTCTATGTCCCGTCCACTTCGGATGCCCTCGGCGCTCTTTCCACGAACCCGGCGGGATTGACGTATCTCAGCGGCCCGTCGCTCGATCTGAGTATGTCCGCGGTGTTCGCGCGCGGTTCTTTCAGTAATTCGGCAAATACCAATTCCCCAATGACCACGTCGCCGGGCGTCATCCCTTACGGCGCGTTCGGCATGCCGATCGGCAAGTCGCGTTTCAGTTTCGGAGTAGGATTCGCGCCTGACATGGTGTCGGTTTCGGACTGGAAGTACGTGGATCCGCCAGGCGCTTTCGGAGTCACCTACGGGATCCAGGAAAACAAATCCGCGATTCTTGCGGGCCGTGCGATGGCTGGCCTGAGCTACGCATTCAGCCACAAATTGTCTGTCGGAATGACTGCGGGCGCCGATTACAATTCCAACACGCTGCACGCTCCCTACATCTTCCAGAGCCAGCCGCAACTGGCGGGCGGGAAAACACTGCTCGACCTGCACACGTACGGCACAGGCTGGAATATGAGCGTCGGCGCGATGTTCGAACCCACCAAGAGCCTCGATTTCGGAGTGGTCTGGAAGTCGCACACCGTGATCGTCACCAACGGCCTTGCTTCCGGCGATGCCAGCGCCCTGTTCGCTGCGCTGGGGGCAAACGCGCCATCCACCTTTACGTATAACGCGTCAGTGAAAAACATCCTGCCGCAGTCGGTGAATGGCAACATCGCCTGGCACGTCAACCCGCGCTGGACGCTCGCGTTCCAGACCGATTGGGTGAACTGGAGCAACGCCTTCGTCAATTTGCCGGTCACGCTGACGAACGGCTCCAACCCGGTAATTAACGGCGTGGCGGGTTCCTCGACACTCGTCGATGGCGTGCCCCTGAACTGGAAAGATCAGTACTCGTTCCATGGCGGCGTCGAGCGGATGCTGACGGAGAGCACCTCACTCCGGTTCGGCTACGCGCACGGGAACAGTCCGGTGCCGAATGGAACACTTACACCGATGACCGCGGCGATCATGACGAATCAGCTTTCCACCGGTTTCGCCTACCACCGCGGCCGTTCGCGTTTCGACTTCGCCTACACGTACGATCCCACTTCCCAGCAGCAGGTGCAGCAGAGCAACCTGCTCGCCGGCGAATATAACAACAGCACGGATCGAATCGGGCTGCAGTCGCTGACGCTCGGCTATTCGTTCCAGTTCTAGGCCCTCTGAATAGTGACTCAGTTTCACCATGAAAATGCCCGTTCCGTCCCGAAGAACGCGGGACGGAACGGCCGCTACAAAACCGTCCTGCCTTGCTGGCATTGGGTTTTGTAGAGGCCGCCCGTTCTTGGGGCGGGCAGCCGTTTGCTGCATGTGAGCGGCACTGCAATCGCACTCTGAAGAGTTCTCTGTGACGAAACCGGGGAGTCCGCCGTGGCGGGCTCCCCGGCTTCATTTTAGGATTGCCAGAGTTCGGGCGATGCTGCATGCTTTCCTTAGGAATTCCAATGCCAACTCTATACGTCAGAAATGTCCCCGAAGCCCTCCGCAGACGGGCGCGAGCCAGTCACCGGTCGATTGCCGCGGAAGTCCTGATTCTTCTCGAAGAAAACATTCCCACAGCAAAGCAGCTCCGGGCGCGACAGAGGATGCAGACTCATGAGCATGCGCACGAAGGAAGCCAACTCCAATCGCACTTTTCCTTCCGCCGAAGAAATGCTGCGCGAAGATAGATCGCGGTAAGTGCCGAAGCCGGGAACGCCAATCTCCCGATTGGCGAATTGCGCGACGCCATTCAGAAGAATGGCGTTCCCGGGAGTTCGTGCTCGCCGTCGAGTCTCGTGAGAAATGCGGATTAGAAGGCAGCGGGCATCTTAAGAAATCGATCCAACGATACCGAAGATCAGGCCGTGGCAGACTTAAACGATTCCACTTTTTCGACTCGGCCGGCGGCGTAACGGTAGCGCTCGATGGCCATGGCATCGATTTCCTGGCGGATGAGCGCTTCGATATCCAGCGCGCTTTCCGCCTGGTCGAGTTCCGCGACGGAGGCATGCAGCGCGGGGTTGCGCGGCAGGAAGATGGGGCAGCAATCGTGAAAGGGTTCGGCGGAGATGTCATGGGTGCCGATTTTGCGCGCGGCGTCCATGATTTCGATTTTGTCGTCGCCGACGAGCGGGCGGTAGAGCGGCATGCGCACGGCAGCCCCGACGGCGGCCATGTTGTGCAGCGTTTGCGAAGCGACCTGCGCCAGACTGTCTCCGGTGATGAGCCCGAGGGCGCGATTGGAGCGCGCAACGCGCTCGGCGATGCGCAACATCATCCGGCGATAAAGAAGAATGCGGAATTCCTCCGGGGCGCGCGCCACAATCTCCCGCTGGACGGGCTCGAACGGCACGAGGTGAAGCTTCGCTGAAAATTGCCACGGCACGAGACGCTTCACCAGTTCGCGCGCCACGTGCACCGAAGATTCACCCGGCCGCGCGCCGCCGCCCCAGAAGTGCACGAAATTCAGGTGCGCGCCGCGCTTCATCATCTTGTGTGCGGCGACGGCGGAATCGAATCCTCCCGAAAGAAGGCACGTCATGCGCCCGGCCGTGTTTGGCGGAAGTCCTCCGGCGCCTGGAATTTTTCGCGCATACACGAGCAGCGTTGGACCGGGTGGAATTTCAATACGGCAAGTCAAGTCGGGATCGTTGAGTTTCACGCGAGCGCCTCGGCCCGAGGCGCGCAATTGATCCACCAAATATTGGCCAACGGACACGTCGATGTCGATCGTGCGCTGGGGGAAAGATTTGTCGCTGCGTTTTGCGCGCACCGCAAACGTCTCAAATTTTTCGCCGCGGACTTCTTCCCACGCCGCACGCCCCAGCGCCGCGAGATCGTCCTCGCTTCCGCGCGGAACCACTCGAGCCACGGCATAAAACGCCACGCCAAATACGCGCTCGATGCGCGCGACCGCTTCCTCCGCCGAAGCCCCTTCGCCAAATTCCACCAGCAGACGGTCGCCAGGCCGCAGGATGCGCTCCACCGGCAAGCCCTCGAGCGCACGCTTCAGCGCCATATGCAGCTTGCTCAGAAAGAAGCGGCGATTCCCGCCCTTGAGCCACAGCTCGTGGTAGTGAACGACGATGACGAGTTTCGACTTTTCCACAGGGTCCCCGGAGGGCGATCGGATACGCCAAGTATACCAGCCGCGCGCAGCGATTGCCCAAAGTTGTCGGCATAAGAAGCTGGCGTCGCGCGCCGAACCGCCGCAAGAGCATTGTCCACAGTCAGTTGGCGCTTTGTTCCACGAGAAACGCTTTGGTCTGCATGACAGCGCTTTCGTTCGAAAAAAACCGGATGTCCAATCCGTACCCGCCATTCCATCCAACGTGCTAATTTCTCTTTCGCAACGCAACTGAAACATTCCCCAGTCTATAGTGGACGCCGCAGAGGTTGTGTCGTATACCCGAGTACAGGCCACTCCAAAAAGCCCCGCAAAATGGGGTTGGGCCACGGGAAGCGACCGCAAGCGTAGTTGGCGCATCTGACTAATAGAGCGTCAGAGCGTCCTGGGTCCTCGAGACGCGGGAGCGAGCGATGTGGGACAAGAACGATTGGCACCAGTTCTTCGCAATCGCCAGCAAGCCCTGGGAGCGGCGCCGTCCGCCACGCCCGGTCTATCCGAGCGGCACGAAGCGCGTGCTTCCCGCTGTCGGATTCAGCCTCTCCGAACTCGACGACGCCGGGATCAACATGGAAGCTGCGGAGCGGCTTGGTCTGCCCGTTGACGCGGCCCGGATCGGCGCCTATGGCCCCAACGTGTCAGCCCTGCGCGAATTTGTGCGTTCCGCGCGCCAGCCCGGAAAAACGGGATAATTCGCTACTTTTCCTGCAAAGTCTTTGCTTTCAGTAGGACAGGCTTCAGCCTGTCGCTTTTTCTCTTGTTCAATTCGAAAACCGACAGGCTTGAAGCCTGTCCTACCTCCCGCAATCCAGAAGAACCCTTCCTCACCATTCCGCATCGAATGGACTTGCTACAAGCCGGGTGGTGCGCGAGTTACTAAACTAAGCTACCTTTTGCGCCGCGCCACTTGACGCCGGGAAAACTTCCGGTAAACTTCCCTTTCTGTCTCTGGGCACTGATGCAGACTGAATCCAACACGACTCTGCTGGCTGTCGCTAACGCGGCGGACGAAACCCAGCACGACTTCGACTTCCCGCAGCGCGAGGCGGCTTTCTTTTATGGGCTGTTCTTGCGCGGGCATTCCGCCGAAGAGCTTCGCCGGGATATCGAGGTGCCTCCCGCGGTGCTGCTGAAGTGGCATCGCGAATCCGAGCGCGACCCCACGCTGCGCGACGTCTTCACCCGCATGGTCGATTACCGCCGCCACGTTCTGGCCATTTTCGAAGCGCTCGTCGACACCGAATCGCGTCCCCAGCGCGTGCAGTAAAATTCCAGACTCATAGCCCGTGGCGCAGGCTTCAGCCTGCGGGGGTTCGTCCTTGCAAGGATTAAACCCCGCAGGCTGAAGCCTGCGCTACTGCCACCCATGTTAGACTTTGCCGGAGCCCTGCAGAATGCTGGACCGCGAACGATCGGCAATTCGTGACCTTCGTCTGAATTGGATTGATCTGATCTGGCTTGTTTTTCTCGGCGGCCTGGCGTTTCTCCCTCCGATCGACGAAATCCACAAACAACTGATCCTTCTTGCAATCGTTGTCTTCCAGTTTTTGGAAGGCTGGTTGATCGGGCGTTTGCCGAAGCGCGGTCCCGCTTACAGCGTAATCATCAAGATTCTGCTGGCCACCCTGCTGCTCGATCACACCGGGGAGATCGGAATCAACAGCAACTACTATCCGATCTACTTCTTGCCCGTGCTGAGCGCGGCGATTTACTTTGGTCCCCTCGTCGCCCTGGCCTGGACGACGGTCACGTCGCTGGCCTATTTGTCGCTGCTGTACCCGGCGTTGCAGGAATCCGACATGACGCCCGAGGGATACAGCATCCTCGCCATCCGGGTGCTTTTCTTTTACGTCGCGGCGATTCTGGTCAACCGCTTTGCCGTGGAAAACCGCCGGCAGGTGGAACGGCTGGAGGATCTCTCGGGAAAGCTGGAAGAAACGAATCGCCAGTTGCGCCGCGCCGAAGCCGACGCGCGCCGCGCCGAGCGCCTGGCCGCGCTCGGGCAACTTTCCGCCGGCCTGGCCCACGAAATCCGCAACCCGCTGGGAGTCATCAAAGGCTCGGCGGACATGCTGAGCCGGAAAGTCGCGGGGTCGGAACCACTCGTCGCGGAGCTGGCCGGATACATTTCTTCCGAAGTGAACCGGCTGAACGCGCTCGTCGTGCGGTTCCTCGATTTCGCGCGCCCGTCGAAGCTCGAATTGCGGCCCGAGCGCATGTCCGAAATCGTCGATCGCGCCCTAGATGCCGCCACCGCGTCCTTCCCGAATGCAGGAGTGAAAATCGAGCGCCAGTACGCTCCGAACTTGCCCGAGATTCCGGCCGACTCTCAGCTCTGCGAGCAGGTGTTCGTCAATCTGATTACCAATGCGTTTCAAGCCATGCAGGCACAGGGAGGCTCACCGGAGAAAACATTGCATATCGCGATTGCGCCGGAAATCTCGAATGGCGAACCGGGCGTAGCCGTGTTCGTCGAAGATACGGGCCCCGGCGTGCCGCCCGAATTGCGCGAGCAAATTTTCAATCCGTTTTTCACTTCGAAGAAAGAGGGAGTAGGGCTCGGCCTTTCCATCGTGGCGAAAATCGTGGACGACCATCGCGGCACGATTCGCCTGGAGGAAAACACGCCGCGCGGCGCGCGCTTCCACGTGTTCTTCCCGCAGGCGGGTCCATCGTAGCGCCGGCGTCTCGCCGGCGATTTTTTCCCAATACCACGGCGTGCAAGAACGCCGGCGGGACGCCAGCGCCACGAAAACCTTCCTTCGCGAATTTCCGGCTTCTGTTTCGGTAACTAGTCCTCGTTGGCTTTGAAGATGAAGGGGAAAAAGGAAAAGTGATGTATACTATACATCATGATACGCACCCAACTTTACCTGCATGAAGACATCTGGAAGGTCTTGCACATACGCTCCCGGCAGCAGCGAACGTCCATATCGGACCTGGTCCGCCAGGCCGTCCGGGAAAAATATGGCAGCTCGCCCGTGGACCGCAGGCAGGCGATGCAGGCGCTCGTCGGCATGTGGAAAGACCGTAAGGACTTGCCCGACTCGACGGCTTATGTGCGCCGGCTGCGGAAAGGAAAACGTCTCAGGAGAATGGCGCGTTGAAGCCGGTTCTGATCGATTCGGACATCCTGATCGAAGTTTCTCGTGCCAGGGACCGCTCCGTCCTTGCACGCTGGGATGAGTTGAGCCGAAGTGAGGTGGCTCTCTTATGTTCTCCCGTCACCGTGGCCGAGCTCTGGCACGGCGCTCGCCCGAAGGAGCAGGACACCCTCGAAGCCCTCTTTGCGGCGATTCATTGCGTCCCGATCGATTCCAAAATAGGCGTGCGCGCAGGAGACTATCTGTGGCAGTACGCGAAGAGCCACCACGTCGAATTGGGAGACGCACTGATTGCGGCTACGGTCTCGATCCACAATTTGGAACTTTGGACGCGCAACCGCCGGCACTACCCCATGAAAGACGTTGTTTTTTTCTAGGTGGCGTTCCCTGCAGCAATTCCGCTCGGTGGGCCGCAAACTATATGAACGCGCGCTTTTCGTAGCGCAGGCGTCTCGCCGGCAATTCTCGCCACGCTACAATTTGAAGGAATGCCGGCGAGACGCCGGCGCTACGAAAACCTATATTTTCATGTGAATCGGACGAATTACATTTCGCCGATCGCTTTCGTCGCGGGAAATTTGCGCTACTGGTTTGATCGATATATGACGTCGCGGGGACCGTCCACGAGATTGAAATCGGGCGGGACCGTGAACATCGAAGCATCCGGCTCTGATCGCACGATGTTCGTCAGCTGGAATGTTTGCTCGCCCATGCGCGGGTCGCTCCGCTTGCTGTAGACAATCGTCTTCAGATCGGGCGACGTCCACACCTCCGTGACAATGCTGATGGGCCGATCGTTTCCGATTTCTCCCGCGGGAATGGTCCGCGTGGTTCGCACTCCAGTCACCTGGACGCCTTCGATGGTTTGCGAGCCGAGATCCTCCGTGTTGAGCTGGCCCTGATCATTGTTGGCGATAAAAGTTCTTTGCATCATGATCCCCGGCGGCGGGCCGCCTGGGGATCCGGCAGTTCCGATTTGAATGTTGAACTTGCCGCCACCGCTGACTGGACCGGCAGTGCTTACGTTCATGGGAAGCGCGGGCATCTTCTGCGCCGTCTTGTCCGTCAAATTCAGCGTGTAGGCCGTCTGCGACACGGGGTCCTGGATAAAAACGAGGTGCGGCGCATCGGCGGCGGATAGATTGCCAATCGCGGGCAGCGTCGTATCCTGCCGCGTGCGGCCCTGCGAATCGCGCGCAATGCTTCCCGTACTGGTTTGAACGATGCGCGTTCCGTCCGCCAGGGTCTGAATGTTTTCGTTTGTACTCGAGGCGGAATACGGCGCGCCCTGAACCGGGGCGCCCGGCGGTTTTCCGAGGACACCTACGCCGACGGTTGTAACGGGCGCGGCGCTTTGAAAGAAAACCGCGTTTCCGCCCTCCTGGGCGAACACGCAACTTGAGGCGGTCAGAATTATGACTAAAATGAATGCGCGTTTCATGGCTGTGTCGTTCTCCTCTCAAATCCCGCAAGTCGCGGCCGCAGACGTAGGCGCTCGGCCGATCCATCCGGCGAGATCGTAACGTCCGCGACAAAATGCATGCCTTCCGGAACAGCGCCCGGGGGAAACATTTCATCGGCGGGGATGGCGATCTGGATCACGGGTTCATCCGGCAGGGAGTAGGCATGTTGATTTTGCGCGAGCGCGGAATTTTCATTCTCATTCTGCACGGGCGCGACGGCATGTTGCCGATGAACTCTGTGGACCGGACTAATACGAGCGGGCAATACATGCGCAACGGCGGCTGGGGAAATCACTTTCGTAGTTTGTGGAGAATGGAACGCGGGCGATTCGGCAGGTGTTCGCGGCCTGATCAAGAACAGCGCCACAAGAGCAGCCACTGCACCCGCGGCTGATACGACCGGCACCCAGCGAGGCATTCCCCGGCGCGCGTCCGGCGCAATGACCTCATCGCAGTACGCGTCAAATTCGATGCTCACCCGTTTGAACGCGTCGACGCCGCTCCGGCATTCGGAACAGCCCTGCAGGTGCCGCTCCACTTCGGCTGCTTCGTCCACCGGAAGCTCGCGGTCCAGCCAGGCGATCAGTTTTCCCGAAAATTCACACATTGCATTTCTCCGCTAATTTTCTAATTGCGCGATCCACCGTGTCGTTCACTGTCGACGTAGCGATTCCCAGGACTTCGCCAATTTCGCGATAACGTAATCCCGCTGCGCGCAGCAGCAGGCACTCCCGTTCGGACGGAGTCAATAGACGAATCGCCTTCCCGAGTAGATGAAATTTTTCCTTCTCCAGCACGGCGCGCTCCGGAGTCGCTTCGTGCGAGACCGCGTCCATTTCGGCATCACTCGCCGCGCTGAAATTCCGGTCGTACCGGTTCTGGCGGTTTCTGGCCTGATTGTGCGCCACGCGAAAGAGCCAGCCTCGAATGTTTTCCTGCGAACCACCCGAGGCCAGGTGCCGGTGCAGGATCAGAAAAGCGTCTTGCACGACGTCCGCGCTTCGTCGCTCGAAAGCCCGAGGCAGACCAGGTATCGAAGCAAAGGTTTGCGCAATTCGCGATACAGGGTCGTAGCCTCGCACGCGCCGGTCGACAAGCGCGAGAGCGGCAGGGCTAAGGGTGCGGCATCGCCACTCATGAATTCCTCGTCATCGCGCTTCTATGTAAATAACAAGTGAGGGCTGCGGTTTTCCGGTTTGCCTGCGTAAATCGATGTGTATTTCGATGCGTTTGGTTGGCTGGCGGCGGTG
>JBGQJJ010000038.1:0-13419 GCA_041498955.1 Terriglobia bacterium | reverse complement strand
TGGTCTTGGAAGCGCTCCTGGCATTGATTCTCGTTGCGGTGACGGGGAATCCGCCGAGCGTACTCATCGTTCTGGCGACCTGGACGGCGCTACTGTTTGCCGCATTGATGGATTTGGGAGCGGGGAACTGGCTTTCCCTTCAATTCCCTCGGAGATTTGAATTCGGCGTGAGGCGCCAGCGCCCGTCGGGATTGACGATGCTCATTTCTTTTGGGCTGTTTTTCGCGGAGATGGGAGTGATCTCCGCGGCGGCCTTTCTCTGCATTTGGCTCGTGGGATTATGGCTGCTGCCTGTTGTGTACCTCGCCTTGAGCGCGGCCGCTCTGCTGGTCTACCGGCTCATCCTCGAAGGAACTACGCGCCAGGCGAATACGCAGCGCGACGCTTTGCTGGAGCAACTTTCGCGCTAGGCCATCTGCTCATTGCAGTCCTCTCAGACGCGGAGATGAATCAACGCATGATTCCTATGAAGGGTTCAGGCGAGCGCTCATCGGCAAGAGAGAAAAGGCCTGGAAACATGCAGCTAACGAGACGCCGGCGAATGTTGGCTTACGACAAAAACGACGCGTGATTTACCGCCGTTCTTGTCCCATGTTTCTTCGATGTCGGCTAGGGGAACTGTTTCCGTTTTGATCTGCAGCTTGCCTGGTGCAACCGCCTGCATCACGCCGCGAATCGCGCCGACTAGCCCTTCGAGAGGAACGCTTCCGATGCCGCTGCCCATCAAGACCAGCGCGGACGAGCGCAGGGCCGCGCTTCGCAAAGTAATGTTGCCGCCGCTCAGTGCTCCGATCTGAACGAAGCGAATGGGCACTTCATCCTTGCCTGCCTTGGCCGCCGCTACGATCAGGATTTCGGCGCTCTGTCCCCAGAGGTAGTCGAGAACCACATCGACGCCTTCGCCGCCAAACTGTTCCTTGAACGCTGTCTCCAATTCTTTAGCGGATGGAATGAGCGGGATCGTCACATCCGCGCCCAGGACTTTCAATTGTTCCAGAGCCTCGACGTCCCGGCCGGTCGCGATAACTTTCCTCGCGCCCATGAACTTGGCGATCTGTATGGCCAGGCGGCCTGCCGCTCCCGTGGCTCCGTTGATCAGGACAGTCTCTCCGGCAACCAGGTGCGCGCGCTCCTGGAGTGCGGCCCAGGAGGACATCCCAGGAATTGCGATGGCGGCGGCAGTCACGTCATCCACATGATCCGGCAGCGGAATGCATTGCTCTTGCCTCACCGCAACTTTTTCCGCCATGCCGCCAAAGGGAGCTTCGGGCAGGACGAAATAGACTCGCCGTCCATCCTGGGTTCGGCCAACGCCGTCCACGCCGACGACGGCGGGAAGGCTCCCGGGAGAGGCGTAGTGGGAGCCCGAGGCGCGGTTCTTCGTGATCTGGCTGAGTGCGGACGCTGTGACCGTTATCAGTTCTTCCCCCTCCTGCGGCACTGGGTCGCGAAAATCCGCGTACACGGGGGATTTGCCAGGTTCCGTCACTACGCCGGCTTTCATCCGATTTCCTCCTTCATCGCTCACCGGAGAACGAACCTAAGAATGGCCCACTCCGTGAGGTCCCGCTAATCCAATACGTACGCGGGTTTCATTTAATTTCCACAATTGTTGCTCCTCAGAGATTCCTGGATCAAGGTCGATCCTTACTTGCAGGTCCCACAAATCCAATTGTGTTTTTCGAACTCTAACACCGTTCAACTTTCACCCCTTACGGTTGTTCGGTGCCAACGCGTCCCTTATACTCGGCGTCTAAGTCTTCGAGGCTTTCGAACAGATGCGGAACAGCGAAGCGCAGAAATACGCGCGGTGGTCGCTCGCAGCGGCGGGACTCTTGGCCCTGGCTGTTGCGGGGGTGTATGCGCGGAATATTTGGGTGGCGCGCCAGGCGGAGAAGAAGGCGCCGCCCGCCGTGCCGCCGACGGTCGAGCAGCGTTCGAACGAGTTTTCGTACTCCAAAGTCGAGGGGCAGAGAACGATTTACACCGTGAAGGCGTCCCGCACGACGGAATTCAAGGAAGGCAGCCGGAATCTCCTCGAAGACGTCGCCATCGTCGTGTACGGGAAAAAAGGGGAGCGCAACGACACGCTCCTTACCAAAGCTTGCGATTTTATTTCCAATACTGGAAAGATCAGTTGCGCGGGGGAAGTTCAGATCAAACTGCAGGCCGCGGGCGTCCCGCAGGCGAGCGCCAATGCCATCCAGGTCACGACGTCAGCCGTGACGTTTGACCGGAACTCTGGCGAGGCGCGGACGGACAAGCCGGTGACGTTCCGCTGGCCGGCGGGAGAAGGCCGCGCCTTGGGCGTGAGCTACGATTCGAACAGTGGGACACTCCGATTGCCTCAGAGCGTCGAATTGAATCTTTCCCCTTCCTCCAAGGCGCCTTCTGAAAAAACCGAGGCAACGGACGAAAAGATTGTGCACGTGGCCGGCGACAGCATGACCTTCAAGCGCGCGGCGCGAATCGTGCAAGTGGATGGGAATGTCCATGCGCAGCAGACGACGCTCGAGCTAACCACGGACAAATTGCTGCTGGAGCTGGACGCGGCGTTTCAGGCGAGGCGCTTTGTCGCCAGCGGGCATCCGGAATTGCACGATTTGAGTCCGCAAGGGCCGCTGGCGCTTAGCGCCGACGAAATTGACTCGGGGCTTAGGCCCGACGGGTCGATCGAGTCCATCGTGGCAACGGGAAACGTGCATGGCACGCGCAACACTCCTGTCGGCGGAGATGGAATCGATGCCGGGCGCATTCAGGTGGACCTCGCTACATCCGACAACGTGCCTCGCCTGCTGACAGCCAGCAACGGTGTCACGCTGACTTCCACGAGCGCCTCTTTCAATGGAGGGACGCGTCACGTTCAGAGCGATGCTCTCGAAATCCACTTTACGAGCAACTCCCGCCCGGGGCAAACCCTTGTGGAAAGCGTGAACACGCTCGCCCCGGCGCGCGTCGATTGGCAAAACGTGGCATTGGTGAACGGCAAGCCCGTTCCGCAATCGACTCGGATGACGGGCAAGCAGATGAGTCTGAAATTCGATGGGCAGAACCAGTTGCAGCAACTGGCGAGCACTGGCGGCGTGGAAGTGACGCGCAAACTTGGCGACGCGCCGGAGCAGATTACGGCATCGCGCGAACTCACGACGAAGTTTGACGGCGCGGGCGAATGGACGACGATCGACCAAGCTGGGAGCGTCCATTTCCGCGATGGGCAACGCACGGGCCAGGGAGAGCACGCCCACGTGGATCGCGCCAGCAATATGGTCACGCTGGATGGCTCCGTAGTCTTTGCGGATGCAACGACGCGGACCACGGCGCAATCGGCGTCTTTCGCTCAAGGGGCAAGTACGTTGCGCGCCGACGGTCATGTGCTGACCACGGAATTGCGCCCCACGGGCGCGAGCATCTCGAATCTCGCGCAGGAACCAGCGCACGTTTCGGCCGAACATCTCGTCGCGGACACGGCGCGCGGGCACGCAGTGTATTCCGGAAAAGGGAGATTGTGGCAAGGGCAGTCGGTGATTGAGGGAGACACCATCGAATTGGACAGTCCTACGCACGTCCTGGTGGCGAAGGGACAAGTGCGCGGAGTATTCCCTCAAGCTGCGTGGACTCCGAAGCCTGGAGAGGCTTCAGGGCCATCTTCGAGCAAAACAGCAAGGCTGCCATCGAATAGGGGAGCGGCGGGCCAAGCGGCGCATCCTGGCACGCAGCTAGGGCATGTTCACGGAGGACTGCTGACGTATTGGGAGACGGAGTCGCGCGCTCGAATCGAACAGGACGCCAGGGTCGACTCCGAGCAAGGCTCCCTCCAAGCCAACCAAATCGATCTCTATTTTTCCGACACCGGTGCCGCAAGCGGCACCAAACAATTGTCGCGGTCCGTGGCAAGTGGAGCTGTGACCGTCCGGCAGGAGGACCGCCGCGGAACTTCGGACCGGGCAGAATACACGGCCTCGGAAGGCAAGTTTGTTCTTTCCGAAGGTAAACCAACTCTATATAGCTCAACTGGCGACACCACCACGGGGCGTCAATTGACCTTCTATTTTGCGGATGATAGGATCGTTGTAGATTCGGCGGATGGTTCGAAAACAGTGACGCTTCACCAGGTCGAGAAATGACGTGGCATGCTCAAGCTCCAGGCCGTCGAACTCAGCAAGTCCTACCGAGGGCGAAAAGTAGTAGACGACCTCAACCTGGAGATCAGCCAGGGTGAGGTGGTAGGGCTTCTGGGGCCCAACGGCGCTGGGAAGACAACGACGTTTTATATCCTGGTAGGGTTAGCCCGGCCGGATTCCGGGCGCGTCCTCCTGAACGGGGACGACATTACCGACCTCCCCATGTACCTCCGGGCCCGCAGTGGGATCAGCTATTTGCCGCAAGAACCTTCGGTTTTCCGGCAGCTTACGGTCGAAGAGAACCTGATTGCGGTCCTGGAAACGCTGCCGCTGACCTCGGAGCAACAGCGCGACCGGCTTGAGGAGCTATTGGCGCAAATGAAACTGGAAACGGTTCGATCCAACGGGGCTTACACGCTGTCGGGAGGCGAGCGGCGGCGGCTGGAGATTGCCAGGTCACTCGTGTTGGAACCTGCCTTCATTCTGCTGGACGAACCTTTTTCGGGGATCGACCCTTTGACTGTAGTGGATATCCAGAAAATCATCAGCGAATTGAGCCGCGAGGGAATCGGCGTCCTGGTCACCGACCACCAGGTGCGCGAGACCCTGAGCGTGACCCATCGCGCCTACATCGTCCAAAACGGCAAATTGCTTGCTGCCGGGACGCCGGATGACCTCAGCGGCAATGCCGAGGTCCGCCGTGTCTATCTTGGAGATCATTTCCGTTTGAATTGAACGCCTATGAGCTGGCTGCAGCCAAAACTTCACCTACGGGTCGCGCAGAAGCAGATCCTTACGCCTGGCCTGGTCCAGATGGTGAGCGTGCTGGCGCTGAACCGTCTCGAGCTGCGGGAGATGATCAATCAGGAGATGATCGAGAACCCGGTGCTGGAGGAATTGTCCGAGGAAAGCGTAACGCCCGAAGACTACAGCGACGAAACCTTCCTGAAAGCGGAAACCGAAAAAATTCCCGAGGTCGAGCCCCCCAGTCCCTTCGAGGATTTCGATGTGGCCTCGTTTTTCAACCAGTATCTGGATAGCGGCGGCGGAAATCCCGAGCGCGGCGAAACAGAAGTCATCGAGCGGCCGTCGTTTGACAAGTTCCTTTCCTCGGCGCAAGGGCTTACCGAACATCTGGCGTGGCAAATGAGCGTGACGGTTTGTAACGACGTGGTGCGCGAGATCGCGGAAGCGATCATCGGAAACCTCGATGAGAACGGTTACCTGAGCGCCTCGCTGGAAGAAATATCGCAAAACGGAAAGTACTCGATGGAAGACGTCGAGGAAGCCCTGGCCGTCGTGCAGGAATTCGACCCTCTGGGCGTGGCTGCCCGCAATTTGCGCGAGTGCCTGCTGACGCAGTTGCGCACGCTCGATGGGCAAAACGCGCTGGCGGCGCAGATTGTTTCCGAATGTTTGCCGAAGCGGCCCCTGGCGGCGAGTGAAGCCGAGGAGCTGAATCCGGAGACGCCGCTGGCGCGGCTCTTGCAGGCGAACCAGTTGAAAGAAATTGCGCGTGCGCTGAACCGCCCGGTGGAACTCGTGAAGCGCGCCGTGGATGTGATCAAGAAACTCGATCCGCGCCCTGGGCTGCGCTACAACAAGACGCAGCCGCGCCTGGTCGAGCCGGACGTGTATTTCCGCAAGGTGGACGATCAGTGGCAAGTGTTCATGAACGATGATGACGTGCCGCAGCTGCGGCTTTCGCCCGTGTACCGCCGGCTGCTCGCCCGCGACGCGGCCGACCGCGAAGTCCGCAATTACGTCAAGGAACGCGTGACCGCCGCGATGCAGTTGATGAAAAGCATCGAGCAGCGCAAGCACACCATCCTGCGGGTCTGCCAGATCATCATTCAGCGCCAATTTGAATACCTGGATCACGGCGCCGACCACCTGAAACCCATGATGATCAAGGAAGTCGCCGAGGAAGTGGGCGTGCATCCGTCCACGGTCAGCCGCGCCGTATCGAGCAAGTACGCGCACACGCCGCAAGGAGTCCTGGAGCTGCGGTCGTTCTTTTCGGAATCGGTCAACGGCCCGGAAGGCAGCAGCATGTCGCTGCAGACCTTGAAGCGGCTGGTCAAGAAAATGATCGACGAAGAAGACACCGCCCACCCGCTCACCGACGATCTGATCGCCAAGAAGCTCGACGATGCCGGAATCCACGTCACCCGGCGCACCGTGGCGAAATACCGCGAAGACCTCCGCATACCAAGCACCCACCAACGCCGGGTCAAGGCGTAGGCCGGCCCGCGTGAAGCGCCGCACCGCGCGCGACGCCCGGCAACTGGTGGTTCTCACCGGCCTCAGCGGCTCGGGGAAGAGCACCGTTCTCAAAACGTTCGAGGATCTCGGCTATTACTGTGTTGATAATCTCCCCGTCGCGCTGATTCCCACGTTCAGTGAACTGCACATGCAGGCCGGCGGAGAAATCCAGCGCGCGGCGCTGCTGGTGGATGCGCGCGAGGGCGGCCAGCTTGAAAAATTGCCCGCCATCCTGCGGCAGTTGCGCGCGGAGAATCCCGCGACCCTCGTATTCATCGAAGCGAGCGAGGACGCCTTGTTGCGCCGGTTCAGCGAGACGCGGCGGCCGCATCCGCTCGGGCACGACCGGCCGGTGCTGGAGGGCCTCGGGCGCGAGCGCGTGCTGATGGAGCCGATCCGGAAGCTGGCCGACGTGGTCATCGACACGACCAAATTCAACGTTCACGAATTGCGGCAGTTCATCATCCGCCGCTTCCAAAAAACAGATCGCCGCCCGATGATGGTTTCGCTGGTGAGCTTCGGATACAGGTACGGCCTTCCGGCCGACGCCGACGTCGTGTTTGACGTGCGCTTTCTGCCGAATCCCCACTTTGTTCCGAAGCTGCGGAAGTATTCGGGGCGCGATCCTCGCGTCGCACGTTACATCCGGTCGTTTCCTCAAACCGGAGAATTTTTGCGGCGTGTCGAGGGCCTGCTGGTTTATTTGATCCCGCATTATATCCGGGAAGGGAAAAGTTATCTGACGATTGCCTTTGGCTGCACGGGCGGGCGGCACCGTTCGGTCATGCTGGCGGAAGCGGTGCGCAAGACGCTGCTCAAAAAGGGGTATGCGTCCAAAGTCGTGCATCGCGACCTGGCGAAGTAGGGAAGTATTGTAGCGCCCGCCTTCAGGCGGGCATCTGCTTGAATCAACAGTGCTCGCCTGAAGGCGAGCGCTACACAGGGACCATCGCCGCAGCATCCGGTTCAGGGGAATAGCGGGGCGTGGCGGCTTGACAAAAGCGTGGGCGATTCGTAGCGTACCAAAGCCTGCGGCATTCGTCTGTCTCACAGGGGATCAGCAATTTCTTTGACAAAGCGAGAAGAATTCGGCCGGTTATTGCATTACGTCAAGCCTTACAAGATTCGGCTCGCGATGGGGGTCGTGTGTCTTTCGGTGGTGGGGCTGTCGGAGGGGTTGATCGCGCTCATGATCACCCCTATTTTTGGCAGCGTACTCAATCCTAAAGCGCCCGATAACAGAATCTTCCTGATTGAAAATCCCTTCACTCACCACGCGATCTACCTGAACTCCTTCCTTCCCCGCCAAATTCACAGTGTCGGGACACTGTTCTCGATCGCCATCTTGACTGTGTTTATCGGGAAAGGAGTCGCGGAATTCCTTGGCAACGTGCTGGTGCAGCATGCGGGGATTGCGGGTGTCACCGATCTGAGAAATCAAGTCTATGCAAAGGTCATCCGGCAGCCCATCGGCTTTTTCCAGGACCATCCGACCGGGCGATTGTTATCCACCGTGATTAACGATGTCGAGCGCGTACGCGCCGCGTATTCGGAATTTCTGGCGCTTGGTTTCCGGCATATTTTCACGCTATTTTGCCTGCTCGCCGTGCTGCTCGCGACCAGTTGGAAGATGACGGTTGGCTCCATCGTGCTCCTGCCGCTGGTGGTCTGGCCGGTCAGGACACTGGGCAAACGCATTCGGCGTTCCACGGAAAAAATCCAGGCCAGTATTGGAGCGCTGTCGCAAATTTTGGAGGAGACGGTCAGCGGCAACCGCGTAGTGAAAGCCTTCGGGATGGAAGATTTTGAAATCGGGAAGTTTCGCGATGCGGCTCGGCGCTTGCTTCGTGAAAACATGCGGTGGATTCGTTCGGCTGTGGTCACCTCACCAATCATGGATTTGCTGGGTGCTGTGGTGATCGTGCTGCTACTGATGTACGCAAGAGGGCAAATCAAGATGGGGATTATAACCGCGCCTGTTTTCATCACATTTGTCTACGCGTTATTCAAGTCTTATGAACCCGTGAAGGGGCTGGGCTCGGTCTATCAGCAATTCGAGTTGGCGTTTGGAGCTACGGCCACGGTTTTCGAATACATCGGCCGCCCGGGAGAGCCGGAAGCGGAACCGGAGTTGGGGGCCCTCCCTCCCTTTTCGCGAAGCGTGGAATTCGATCGCGTGAGCTTTGGATACGATCCGGAAGTGCCCATCCTGCGCGATATTTCCCTCGTGGCGCGCGCCGGCGAAGTGATCGCGATTGTTGGGTCAAGTGGAGCGGGCAAAACCACGCTGGTGAATCTCTTGCCGCGATTTTACCCTGTAACTTCCGGCACGCTGCGTATCGATGGCGTGGACGTGCGCGAAGTGACGCTGCGTTCCCTTCGCGAACAAATGGCTATCGTGACGCAGGAGACCATTCTATTCAATGACACGGTCTGGAACAATATCTGCTACGGCCAGCCGGGACTCCCGAAAGATCGCGTGGAGGCCGCGGCAAAAGCGGCGCTGGCGCACGACTTCATCCTGGAATTGCCGCAAGGCTATCAGACGATGCTCGGCGACCGCGGGCAGCGCCTCAGCGGCGGGCAGCGGCAGCGCATCGCTATCGCCCGTGCAATCCTCAAGGATTCGCCCATCCTGATTCTGGATGAGGCCACCTCCGAGCTGGATTCCGAGTCGGAAATGCTGGTGCAACGCGCGCTTTCGAACCTGATGATGGACCGCACCTCGTTCGTGATCGCGCACCGGCTCTCCACCATCCGGCGCGCGGACAAGATTATCGTCATCGAGGACGGCACGATCGCGGAGACGGGCACGCACCAGGAACTCCTCGCGCGGAGCGGAATCTACGCGCGCCTCTACGAAATGCAGTTCGCGGACGTGGAGGACGCCGCGACTCCCGCGCCAAAGGCGGATCGATGAAAGCCACCACGGCACTTACCGGAATCTACTCGATGACCGGCTTCGCGCAGGCCCGCGTCGAGCGCGATGGAAGCTCCGTGCGAATTAACCTGCGAAGCGTGAACCACCGTTTTCTGGACCTTCATCTTCGGATGCCGGATGGATTTGAAGTGTTCGAATCGCGCATCCGGCAAGCCATTCGAAACCGGTTGAAGCGCGGCCACGTGGACGTGAACGTTTACTACGAGCTGGGCGGGGCCGGCACGGTGGAAGTCAATCACGACCTGGTCGAGTCCTACATGAAGGCCGTGGAGCGGTTGCGCCAGGAATTCAAAGTAAAAACTGAGCCGGACCTGGTCGGGCTCTTTCGCCTACCGGGCGTGGTTGCGGCGCCGGGAGCCGCGAGCGACCTGCAGAGCGAGGAAAAACAAGAAAAGCTGGGCGAGCAAGTGGAGGCCTGCCTGGAGCAAGCGCTGAACAAACTGGAGACCATGCGCCGGTCCGAGGGGCAGGCGTTGACTGTGGAGATGCAGGGACTCCTGGAGCAGATTGCGGCAAGGACGGCGGAAATCGAGACGCTCGCCGAGCGTGTGCGCCCCGCCATCGCTCGCCGCCTGGCGGAACGCCTGGAAGAGCTTCTAAAGGGCGTGCAGATCGATCCCATTCGCCTCGCGCAAGAGGCCGCGCTGCTGGCCGAGCGCAGCGACGTCAGCGAGGAACTGGCCCGGCTTCGCAGCCACGTCGAACAGTTCCGGAAATTGCTTGCCGGCGCGGGCGAGGCGGGAAAGAAACTCGATTTCCTTTTGCAGGAGATGCAGCGGGAAGCGAACACGCTCCTGTCCAAGACCCCGGGCGTGGAGTCCGAGGGCCTGGCGATCACGAGCCTGGCGCTGGAAGTGAAATCCGATATCGAGAAGCTGCGAGAACAGGCGCAGAACGTCGAATGACCCTTGCACAGGCACGGCAGTCTCTGGTGTTTATCGTTTCCGGACCTTCAGGGTCGGGCAAGTCCACGCTGGTGCAAAAAATGCTGGAAGTGCCCGGCACGATGTTTTCCGTATCCTGCACAACCCGGCCGCCGCGTGCCACGGAAAGCGCCGGAAAATGGTATGATTTTATTTCCGAAGAGGAATTCGATCGCAGGGTTGGCGCCGGGGAGTTCCTGGAACACGCCCGCGTTTTCGGTAAGCACCGGTATGGCACGCCGCGCCGGTGGCTCGAGGAAGCGCAGCGCAAGGGGCTGGACCTGGTGCTCGAAATTGACGTGCAGGGCGCTGAACAGGTAAAACAAAAGCTGCCCCAGGCGGTGCCCATCTTCATTCTTCCGCCGGCGAAGGAAGAACTGGAGCGGCGGTTGCGGTCGCGGGGGCAGGATTCGGAAGAGGCGATCGGGCGGAGGCTGGAACGCGCCCGGCAGGAAATTCAGCGGTACGCGGTGTACGATTTTATCGTGGTGAACGACGATGTGGAGCGCGCCGGACGCGAAATCCAGGCGATCACGGTGGCCGCGCGCTGTCTTCGCAGTTGCTTGAGTGAGCGCGCGCGAAAAATACTGGAATCTTTTGGAGGATAACGATCTCATGACGGCCGAGAGTCAGGCACCGGATAGCAAATTTGCATTTGTGGTGGTGGCGGCGCGAAGAGCGAGGCAGTTGATGCTCGGAGCGTCGCCGCTCGTGGCGAATCCGCGCTCGCACAAGTCCACCCGCGTGGCGATCGAGGAATTGGGCGCGGGCGTGCTCGAATACCAGTTGCCTGAAAGCCCGGGCGATCCATTGGACAAGGATGGGAAGCGGCGCAAGGTATAGCGCCGCGAAACGTTTATGCGCGTGGCACTTGGTGTTTCCGGCGGAGTGGCCGCTTACAAGGCGGCGGAACTGGTGCGCAAGCTCCAGCAGGAAGGCATTGACGTGCAAGTGGTGATGACCAAAAGCGCGCAGGAATTCATCACGCCGCTCACGTTTGCCGCGCTCACCGGACAGAAAGTAATCACCGAAATGTTTGGCGAGGAATCCGCCGGCGCCAATGTCGAAAGCGCCATCGAGCACATCGCCGTGGCCCAGCGGATCGACCTGCTGGTTGTGACTCCGGCGACCGCGAACGTGATCGCGAAAATGGCTCGCGGCGTCGCGGACGATTTCCTGACCACGCTGTATCTGGCGACGACCGCGCCCGTGGTCGTCGCTCCCGCCATGAACGTCAATATGTGGGAGCACGCGGCGACGCAGGAGAATGTCGAGAAGCTGCGCGCGCGCGGCGTTCACGTCGTGCCGCCGGAGGAAGGCTATCTCGCTTGTGGGATGACCGGCGCGGGACGCCTCGCCGGCGTCGAAGCGATCGCTCAGGCAGTGTGCGCTCGCCTTGGAATCGAGCATGATTTGCAGGAAGAAACGGTCATCGTCACAGCCGGGCCCACTTGCGAAGATTTGGACCCGGTGCGATTTCTGAGCAATCGGTCCTCCGGAAAAATGGGTTATGCGCTGGCGCAAGCCGCGGCCCGGCGGGGGGCGAGCGTGATCCTGATCAGCGGGCCGACGCGGCTCGATCCGCCCCAGGGCGTGCAATTTGTTTCCGTGCGCAATACCGAAGAGATGCACCGCGCGGTGCTCGAGCATTTTCCGCGGGCGACCGCGCTGATCATGGCGGCGGCGGTGGCGGATTACCGGCCTGTGGCGCCGCAGACGAAAAAAATGAAGCGCGTCAATGGCCGCCTGAATTTGGAGCTTGAACCCACGCTGGATATTCTTGCCGATGTCGCGCGCGGCAAAGGCGATCGCGCGATCATCGGCTTTGCCGCGGAAACGGAAAACGTCGCCGCGCATGCGCGGGGCAAGCTGGAATCCAAGCAGGCCGATCTGATCGTCGCCAATGACGTGACCGCCGAGGGCGCCGGATTCGATCACGATACGAACGTCATCACCCTGTATTTCCGCGACGGGAGCGAGAAGGCATTTCCTCGCATGCCGAAGCTTGACGCGGCGCACCGCATCCTCGATCAATTGCGCGGCCTGCGGCAACCGATCGGGCAACCGGCCGCAACGCACCGCGCGCGCTGAACTGCCGATGGATTCCTCCCCCACGCAAACACCACGCGAAAAACTGGAAGCCTGGCTACGCTACTACGATGATTTGAATCTCGGTGCGTTTTACACCGACCGGAGAACCATGGGAAAACGCCCGATCAAACGAGCGGCGGAAAACGCGCTTGCCGCGTTGCCTGCCATGCAGGCGGCGATAGCTAGCGCGCCGACGAAGACTGCGCCGCCTGTTTCCGTGTTTCCCATTGTGAACGCGCCGTCCTTGTTCGAGTCCATCGACCGCATCGAGAACGATACGCTGGAACGGACCCGCGAAGATCTGGGCGAATGCACGCGCTGCCGCCTGCACCAGCAGAGGAACAAAATTGTTTTCGGTGCGGGAAATCCGCGCGCCGAACTTGTGTTTGTGGGAGAAGGCCCCGGCCATGATGAAGACTTGCAAGGGCTGCCGTTTGTGGGCCGCGCTGGAAAACTACTGACGCAAATGATCGAGGCGATGGGCCTCACGCGCGAACAGGTTTACATCTGCAATGTGGTGAAATGCCGCCCGCCGGAAAACCGGAAGCCCGAGGACGACGAAGTCGCGACCTGCTCGCCCTATTTGTACCGCCAACTGGACGTGATCGCGCCGAAGGCGATTGTTTGCCTTGGCGGAACCGCTGCGCAGGCGCTCTTGAAAACCAAGGATTCCATTTCGCGATTTCGCGGCACCTGGTTTGACTATCGCGGCACGAAGCTGCTTGCCACGTATCACCCTGCCTACTTGCTTCGCAACCCGAACGCGAAGGGCGAAGTCTGGAAAGATTTGCAAAAGGTGATGGCGCTTCTCGGTTTGCAGCCGAAGAAACCTTCGCGCTGATTGCGTAGCGCCGGCGTCCCGCCGGCAGTTTTTCTGACCGCCGCAATGGTCGAAAAAAGCCAGCGAGACGCTGGCGCTACGAAAACAGTTCTCGGAAACCTGCACCGACAATGCCCACTTGAGTTTCTGCTGCTACACTACTTCTCCGACATGGCTTCCACATATTGCGAAGTCGCGCTGCCGGTTCCGCTGCGCTCGCTGTTCACGTATGAGATTCCGGAGCGCTTAGCCGGATCG
>JBGQJJ010000037.1:0-13451 GCA_041498955.1 Terriglobia bacterium | reverse complement strand
CGCTGGCCGACCGGCTGCTCGAGCTGACGGGCGCGCTCAGCCAGCGCGAGATGAGCGCGCAGGTGCTCGACTCGATGGACCTGGAGCGGGAGCGTGGCATCACCATCAAGGCCAAGAGCATTCGTCTTCACTACACGGCGAAGGATGGAAACGTATATCAGCTCAACCTGATCGACACGCCCGGCCACGTCGATTTTTCCTATGAAGTTTCCCGCGCGCTGTCCGCGTGCGAAGGCGCGCTGCTGGTGGTGGACGCAAGCCAGGGCGTCGAAGCGCAGACCGTCGCCAACACGTTCCTCGCCGCGCAGCACAATCTCACGATCATTCCGGTCATCAACAAGATCGATCTCCCCGCCGCGCAACCCGATCAGGCGAAGGAGCAGATTGAAAATGTTCTGGCGATTCCGGCGTCCGACGCGCTGCTGATCAGCGCCAAGAGCGGCCTCGGCGTGGACTCCGTGCTGGAGGCAGTTGTTGCGCGCATTCCTCCTCCGATTGGCAGTTCGCAAGCGCCACTGCAAGCGCTGATTTTCGATTCGTGGTTCGATCCTTTTCGCGGCGCAGTGGTTCTGGTGCGCGTCATGAATGGGCGAATCACGCGCCACATGAAAATTCGTCTGTGTTTCAATGACCAGGTGTACGAGGTCGAAGCGCTCGGCGCGCTCACACCAAAGCCTAT
This sequence comes from Terriglobia bacterium, assembly GCA_041498955.1. Lineage (GTDB taxonomy): Bacteria > Acidobacteriota > Terriglobia > Acidiferrales > UBA7541 > Palsa-360. The sequence continues at coordinate 12,772 of JBGQJJ010000037.1, read as the reverse complement.
CGTCCTCGATGAACTTGTCGCCGGAGACGTCGGCTTCGTCGTCGCCAACATCAAGCAAGTGGCTGATGCGCGCATGGGCGACACCGTAATCGAGGCCGCGCGGCCCGCGCCGCAGCTGCCCGGATTTGAAGCGATCAAGCCCATGGTGTTTGCGGGCCTGTTTCCGGTCCTGGCGAGCGACTACGAGAACTTGCGCGACGCTCTTGGCAAGCTGCAGCTGAATGACGCGGCGTTTTTCTACGAGCCGGAAAATTCCGTGGCGCTCGGATTCGGCTTCCGTTGTGGATTTCTGGGCTTGCTCCATATGGAGATCGCCCAAGAGCGGCTGGAGCGCGAATTCAGCATCAACCTCATCACCACCGCGCCGAGCGTGCGTTACCGCATCACGACGACCGCCGGGGACGTCGTCGAAGTGGACAGCCCGACGAAATTTCCGCCGCCCAACGAAATGGCGAAGATCGAGGAGCCGGTCATCACCGCCATGATCATCACGGCGGAGGATTCAGTCGGCGCGATTTTGAAACTGTGCGAGGAAAAGCGCGGCGTGCAGAAAAATTTCGAGTATCTCTCGCCGCAGCGCGTGATGCTGACGTACGAGCTGCCGCTCAACGAAATCGTGCTCGATTTCTACGACCGGCTGAAGAGCGCCTCGCGCGGCTACGCGTCGCTCGACTATCACCTGGCGGGGTACAAGGAAGCCGACCTGGTGAAACTGGACCTTCTGGTCGGGGGCGAGCCGGTCGACGCGCTGGCGCTCGTCTGCCATCGCGAATTTTCCTACGAGCGCGGGCGCGAACTCGTCACGCGTTTGCGGAAGCTGATCCCGCGGCAGATGTTCGAGGTGCCCATCCAGGCCGCCATCGGCAGCCGCGTGATCGCGCGCGAAACCGTCGCCGCTATCCGCAAGAACGTGCTCGCCAAGTGCTATGGCGGCGACATCACGCGCAAACGCAAATTGCTCGAGAAACAAAAAGAAGGAAAGAAACGCATGAAGCGCGTGGGGCGCGTGGATATCCCGCAGGAAGCGTTTCTTGCAGTGCTGAAAGTTGCCAGTACATCCGACGAATAATACTGACTGACGATTCGGAAGGCCGGAAGGATCCTCACTATGGAAGTTGAAAAGAAAGTCCTGGCGGAAATGGAAGAGATCGAGTCAATTCGTGCGTACGACGCCGCGAAAGCTTCGAGCGACGAAGCCATCCCATTTCAAAAAGCCATGGAAGAAATTGAACACTCGCGCAAATAAGTTATTCCGTCCTCATTCTCTTCTCTGTGCCCTCTGTGATCTCTGTGTTGAAAGCCTTTCGGAATTAACACAGAGAACACAGAGGGCACAGAGAAAACCTTCGAGAACAAGTAGGAAGAGTTAAGGCTTTGGAATTTCGCGGGTTCGTACTTCTGCGCCTAGGCGGCCGCGCGCGAGTTGCACGTTGACATCGGCGCCGACGGAGACCTGGTCGGCGGCGTTCACCACGTTTCCCGCGGCGTCCGTGCAGATGGCGTAGCCGCGCTGCAGGACGCGCAGCGGGCTGCGCTCGTCGAGTTGCACGCGCAGCCGCTCCAATCGCTGGATTTTCCCGACGAGGAACCGCTCCATGCGCATGCCAAGTTCCGCCGAGCGCTGCACGAGCCGCAAGCCAAGCGTCCGGATGCGCGCGCGCAAGTCGAACGACGCGATGCGGGTCGCGGCAATCGTGTAGCGGTGGCGCAGCCGTTCGAGGCGGCCCTGCAGCGCGACGCCGAGCCGCGCAGTCATCTCATCCGTCTGCTGCCGGTGACGCCGCAGCAAATCCTCGAATCGGCGAAATCCCATATGCGTTGTGAGTTCCTTCAGATGATGCCGCCACTCGAGGAGAATGTATCGCATGCGCTGCGAAATTTTGTGTTCCAGCTCTCCGAGATGCCGCTGAAATTCCTGCCGCGATTGCACGACGATTTCGGCGGCGGCGGAAGGCGTCGATGCGCGGACGTCGGCCACAAAATCCGCGATCGTGAAATCGGTTTCGTGCCCCACGCCGCTCACGATCGGGATCGTGCACGCGGCGATCGCCCGCGCCACGGATTCCTCATTGAACGCCCAGAGATCTTCGATCGATCCGCCGCCGCGCGCGAGCAGAATCACGTCCACCATTTGCTTGCGATTGAAATATTTTAGCGCCGCGGCGATTTCTTCCGCCGCTCCTTCGCCCTGCACGCGCACGGGATAGACGATCAGGTGCAGATTCGGAAAACGCCGCCGCAGGATGCGAATGATGTCGCGCACGGCCGCGCCCCTGGGGGATGTCACGACGCCGATGTGCCGGGGCAGCATGGGAAGCGGCTTCTTGCGCGCTACGTCGAAAAGTCCCTCGGCCTCGAGACGCTTCTTGAGCTGCTCGAACGCGAGCTGCAGCGCGCCGACTCCGGACGGCTCGATGTGCTCGACGTAAATCTGATATTCGCCGCGCGGCTCGTACACGCTGATCGATCCGCGCACAATGAGTTTCAATCCGTCCTCGGGCCGGAATTTCAGCCGCATGGCCTGCGTGCGAAAGCAAACGCACCGCACCTGCGCCTTGGCGTCTTTCAGTGTGAAATATAAATGACCCGACTGCGCAGGGCGATAGTTGGAGACTTCGCCCTCGACCCACAAATTCGAGAATTGCGAGGCGAGCAGGCCGCTGATTCGCGCCGTCAGCTCGGCGACGCTCCAGATTTTTCGCTCCGGCGCGAGATTCAACTCGAATTGCTTTATCTTTTCAGCCATTGCACCAGCCACAGAATCAGCGTCAGCACCACGCTCAGCAGGATACACGTCACCACAGGGAAATAAAACGATCCATGCTTGCCCTGGACCGCGATGTCCTCCGGCAGCCGCCCCAGCCGCAACGGAAACCCTCCCCGCCGCGCAGCCAACCACACTAGCGCGCCAATCGCCGCGAGCGCCGCACCCGCGAAGACCATCATTCGCCCGAGTTCGCGTATGGGTTCCACCTGTTCCAATTCTACCTAATTTGCCCGGGACACAACTACGAGTGGCGGAGGAAGGTGGAGGGGCAGCGGTCGCAGCTTACACTTCCGGCGCGCCGGTGCACGACGCGGGCGAACCAGGCCATCTATCCCCGCGGTATTTGCCCAGCACGCGGCCGACAAGGAGAATGAGAGGAAAAACGATCCACTGAATGGCTCGCGGCGGCAACATAACCGCTTGTGTGTGCCGATGCCGCCACAACACGTGGGCCAGGTAAAAGATCGATGGCCTCCCGGACGGACTGGCGTTGAGAACCGCAAATAGCGCCTGAAGATAGCGGTCCAAATCACCTGCCGGAATGGCCCGGCCACTCAACTCCAGGAGATTGTCTCCGGCGTTCCACCAGGTATGAATGACCCCGGCGGGAAAGACGGCGGTCCCCCCGGCCGGCACACAGATCGTTTCCTTTCCGACCCGGGCTCCGAGTGTCCCCGCTTTCACGGAACCTTCTTCCCGTTGGTGGAAGTGCACGTGAGTCGGCGGGCCGCTCATTCGAGGCGGCAGCGAGCCGTCGATGGCCAAAACGGTTTGGCCATCGGCATCACGCATTCGGCGCATCCGCAGGATCTCTCCAGTGCGTCGGTTCTCCAACTGTAGGAAGTTATCCACCGACAGATTCCCCCCAAGATTCAGAGATGTGGCTTATTCTAGGGGCCGAAAGAATTCAAATCAATTCGTGGCCAGCGAAAAAATATCCAAGCTCAAATGCCGCCGTCTCCGGAGCGTCCGATCCGTGCGTGCAATTGTTTCCGATGCTGGTGCCGAGGTCGCGGCGAATCGTGCCCGGCGCGGCCTTGGCGGGATCGGTGGCGCCCATGGTGTCGCGCCACTTCAAAATCGCGCCTTCGGCTTCGAGGGCGAGCACGACGACCTTGCCGGAACTCATGAACTCGGTCAACTCGCCGAAAAAGGGACGTGCTCGATGCACAGCATAGAAGCCTTCGGCCTCTTTGCGCGTGAGGCGCAACGATTTGATCGCAACAATTTGAAATCCGGCCTTCTGAATACGGGACAGAATTTCTCCAGCGAGGCCGCGGCCCACGGCGTCAGGCTTTATGATTGCAAGAGTACGTTCGATTGCCATTCAGAATTTCTCCCTTATCGTAAGGTCGCTCAGGAATTTCGTGTCTTTACTTCCCTACCCCCTGCTCCCTGCCACCTGCCACCTATTTCTTAATCGCCGCCGCCAAAGTCACGCCAATGTCCGCCGGACTTTGAATCGTAAGAATACCCGCCGCAGCCATGGCTTTGTACTTCTCGACGGCCGTACCCGCGCCGCCGCTGATGATCGCGCCCGCGTGGCCCATGCGGCGTCCCGGAGGCGCGGTCTGCCCGGCAATCAATCCCACGACGGGCTTTTTCACGTTGGTCTTGATGTAGGCGGCGGCCTGCTCTTCCGCGTCGCCTCCGATTTCACCGATCATCACGATGGCGTGCGTCTCCGGATCTTCGTTGAAGAGTTTGATCGCATCGAGATGCGTCGTGCCAATGATCGGATCGCCGCCGATGCCGATGCATGTGGACTGCCCGATGCCCAGCTGCGTCAGTTGATGCACGGCCTCGTACGTTAAGGTTCCGCTACGGCTCACGACGCCGATGTTTCCCTGCTTGTGAATCCGCCCCGGCATGATCCCCATCTTGCATTTTCCCGGCGAAATAATTCCCGGACAGTTTGGCCCGATCAGGCGCGTTTTGGAATTTTTCAGCACAGCCGCCACGCGGACCATATCGAGCGTGGGAATGCCTTCCGTGATGCAAATGACGAGCGGCACGCCGGCATCGATCGCCTCGAGAATCGCGTCCGCTGCATACGGCGGCGGCACAAAAATTATCGAAGCGTCCGCGCCCGTTTCGCGCACCGCATCCGAAACGGTGTTGAACACGGGCACGTTCTCGTGCTTCGTGCCCCCCTTGCCCGGCGTGACGCCGGCGACCACTTTGGAACCGTACTCGATCATCTGTTGCGCGTGAAAGCCGCCTTCGCGCCCGGTAAGACCTTGCACGACGACGCGTGTTTTTTCATTCACCAGCACGCTCATCGCGCACCCCCCGCAAGCGCCACTACCTTTTGCGCGCCATCCTTCATGTCACTCGCAATGGTCAGTCCCAATCCCGAATCTCGCAAAATCTCCTGTCCTTTTTCCACGTTGGTTCCTTCCATGCGAACCACGACTGGAAGTTTAAGATTTAATTCCTTCGCCGCGGCAACGACGCCTGACGCCAGCACGTCGCACCGCAGGATTCCGCCGAAAATATTGATGAACACGCCCTTCACGCTCGGGTCTTTCACAAGAATCTTGAACGCGTTCTTCACTTGCTCCGCCGAAGCGCCGCCGCCGACGTCGAGGAAATTGGCCGGCGAGCCGCCCGATAACTTGATGATGTCCATCGTGCTCATGGCCAGGCCCGCGCCATTCACCATGCAGCCGACATTGCCCTCGAGCTTGATGTAGTTCAGCTTGTAGGTGGACGCTTCGACTTCGAGGGGATCTTCCTCGTTCAAATCGCGCAGCTCGACGATGTCCTTGTGACGGTAGAGCGCGTTGTCGTCAAACGCCATCTTTGCGTCGAGCGCGACCAGCTTGCGGTCGCCGGTCACGATCAGCGGATTAATTTCCGCGAGCGACGCGTCGGTTTCGAGGAACGCGCGATAGAGCGCCTGCAGGAACGGCCCAGCCGCGGCGGCCGCGTCGCCGGAAAGACCCAGGCCAAATGCCAGCTTGCGCGTGTGGTAGGGCTGCAAGCCAGTCGCCGGAAGAATCGTCTCGCGCAGAATCAACTCGGGATTCTTGTGCGCCACTTCCTCGATTTCCATTCCGCCCGCCGTGCTGGCCATGATCACCGGCGCGGCGACGGCGCGGTCGACGAGAATGCTCAGATAAAGTTCGCGCTTGATGTCGAGGCCTTCCTCGACCAGCAATCGCTGCACGATGCGCCCGGCAGGACCGGTTTGGGGCGTCACGAGTTTCATACCGAGAATCGACTTCGCCAGGTCGGCCGCTTCCGCCGGCGATTTCGCCAGTTTCACGCCGCCTGCCTTGCCTCGGCCTCCGGCATGGATTTGCGCCTTCACCACAACGATTTTTGTTCCCAGCCGCTCGGCCACGGCGCGCGCCTGTTCGGGCGTGGTGACCATTTCTCCCCGGGGCGTGGGAACTCCGAACCGCCTGAAGATTTCTTTTGCCTGATATTCGTGGATCTTCATCGCCCGTCCATCAGTGCTAGAATTTACCTACATTGGAAACTTTAGAGTTTATAGGGAACACTCGAACCGGGCAAGGCGAAAGGAACCAGGTGAGTTCGCAGCGGATGCCAATTCGGAACAACGCGGTCGTGCGATTCCTGCCGCTATCGGGCGTCCGCCATGGCTTGAGTCCCGCCCGCACATGATGAATGCGCTCATCAAAAAGGTGGAGGCAGGCTCAGACCTCTCGCGCCAGGAATCCGAAATCGCGATGGGGGAGATTCTTTCCGGCCGCTCGGACGAAGAGACCATCGTTGCACTGCTGACGGTCCTGCGCGCGAAAGGCGAAACAGTAGGAGAACTCGTCGGCTTCGCTCGCGCGATGCGGCGGCATGCAACGCCGGTTTTCGCGGACGGATCGCGCCCCGATGAATTGCTGGTGGACACCTGCGGCACCGGCGGCGATTCTTCAGGGACATTCAACATCTCGACGGCGGCGGCGTTCGTTGCAGCCGGCGCGGGCGTGCGCATCGCCAAGCACGGCAACCGCTCCATTTCCTCGAAGTGCGGCTCGGCGGATGTTCTCGAAGCGCTGGGAGTTTCGCTCGACGTTCCGCCGGAACGAGTTGGCGCGGCCATTCGCGAAATCGGGATCGGATTTCTGTTTGCGCCGGCGTTGCACACGGCCATGCGGCATGCCATGCCGGCGCGGCGCCGTCTGGGACGCACGGCGTTCAATTTGCTCGGACCACTTACCAATCCTGCCGGGGCGCGCGCGCAGGTGGCCGGTGTTTTTTCGGAGAAGGTCGTGGAGAAAGTGGCGCTCGCGCTCAGCGAACTGGACGTCGAACGCGCATTCGTCGTTCACGGCGCAGGCGGGCTGGACGAAATTTCGCTGGCCGGTGAAACAACGGTTGGCGACGTGCATCACGATACGGTGCGGCTCTATCAAGTCACGCCCGAAGATTTCGGCCTGGAACGCGCGCCTCTGGAGGCGATTTCGGGAGGTGACGCGGCGCACAACGCGGGCCTCATTCGCGCGATTCTCTCCGGCGAGAAAGGCCCGCGCCGTGACATCGTCGTCGCCAACGCGGCCGCTGCGATTGTCGCCTCCGGCCGGGCCGCCGATTTTCTCGAAGGCGCGCAGCTCGCCGCCGCGTCCATCGATTCCGGCGAGGCCCTGAAGAAACTCGACGCGCTCATCGCGTTCGCGCCCAAGTAGGACAGGCTTCAGCCTGTCGGGTTTGTGTGTGAGTTAGAACGAAGCCAAAAACGACAGGCTGAAGCCTGTCCTACAAGGAAAGAAAATTCTTCAGGAGCTGCATTCCCACGTCCGTCAGCACGGATTCAGGATGGAATTGCACGCCCTCCACCTGCATAGTCCGGTGGCGCAAGCCCATGATGATGCCGCCGGTTTTCGCGGAGATTTCCAGATCGGCGGGAAACGATTTTTCTTCAACGATCAGCGAGTGATAGCGCGTGGCGACAAAATCCTGCGGCAAATCCTGGAAGACCGTTTTGTTGTCGTGATGAATGCGGCTGGTCTTGCCGTGCATGATTTCCGGCGCGCGGATCACCTTCCCTCCGAACGCGTACCCGATGGCCTGGTGGCCCAGGCACACACCCAGGATGGGAATCTGCCCCGCGAAACGCCGGATCACGTCGACGCAAATGCCCGAATCTTCCGGCGTGCCCGGTCCGGGAGAAATCACAATGCGCTCCGGTTTTTTTACGGCGATTTCGTCGAGCGTAATCTGGTCGTTGCGATGCACTTCCAGCTTTCCGCCCAACTGGCCGAGGAACTGCGCGAGGTTATAAGTGAACGAGTCGTAGTTGTCGAGAAGCAGAATCATCACTGGTTGTGGCACCCGATTTGTCGCAAAAGCTGTTGTAGCCCGCGTCTTCAGACACGGGGATTTTCTCGTCGTGCGGCGGAAAACCCTCGTCCGCCGCGGCGGACGAGCTACAGGGGCGCAGCGCTAATCAACGCGCCTCTGCGCGGATCGTGTCCGGGTCGGGTTCTTCTTCGTCCTGCGCGCACTTCCGGCGGGTGTCGGAAACGAAGTCGTCGAGTTTTCCCCGATCGCGCATCTGGATGATCTTATCCACGTAAGGCCAGCGCGCGTCGGGATCTCCCTTGAGGATCGACTGGTATGCCTTCAACGAGCCGAGCAAACCCGCCGTGGCTACTGCTTGTTCGTCTTTGGCTTTGTCCGGGTGCTCGATCATGAACGCGGCGCTGGAGATGATCATCTGCCTGACGATTTCCTTGGAATGACCGCGGGCCGGATTCGGAACCTTGCCAAAATAGTCGAAGCACACATTCACGGTGATATCCGGAATATCCACGATCCATTGAATGACCCAATCGCGATTATCCTTGGAATCTTTGGCGAGCGGATCCTCTTCAAGTGCATGCGCGACCTTCACGGCCCGGGCGCGCTCTTCCGACGTGGACGGTCCGCGCTTCTGCTGTTGCTGCTGTGCGCCCACACTCCGAACAACGAAAAGCCCAAGCAAAAAAATTGCGATGGCGGTGGCCCGAATCGAGTGCGCCTTCATGGTGTGCTCCCGCTTGCGACGGCCGCGCGATCGGCCGCGATTCTCCTGAAATCTAATAGTACACGAAATTGCCGGGGAGGCGAATCAAGTAGCACGGGCTTCAGCCTGTGGGGTTTGACTTTCGCAAGCGTTACGAACCCCCACAGGCTGAAGCCTGTGCCACTCAAGCGCCATCCCGCTTGGCCGTATACAATCAAATTGCGAAAAGAATCGCAGTGAAACGGAGCCGCGGGAAATAAGCGAGACTCCAGAAAACTTTTCAAAAGGGGCCCATGGCAAAGTTTGAAAAACACATTTTCATCTGCACCAATCAGCGGCCGGAGGGCAACCCGCGCGGCTGCTGCAATCCTTCGGGCGAGGCCGACCTTCATCGCGTATTCAAGGAAAAGTTGCGCGAGCGCGGGATTCCGAACAGCAAGGTCCGGGCGAACAAGTCCGGATGCCTCGATCAGTGCGAGGCCGGCCCGACGGTTGTGGTGTATCCCGACGCCGTCTGGTACGGCGGCGTGACTCCCGCGGACGTCGACGAAATCATCGACTCGCACATTCTCGGCGGCCAGCCCGTCGAGCGCCTGATCATTGCGGATTCCGTCTTGAACAACACCCAGAAAAAAAGCTAAGCCTTCTTTTCACGCCACAAAACTGAGCGGTGAAACGCAACTCATCGAGTCAGCAAAAATTGCAGGCTTTTTGTGGCGCCGGCGGGACGCCGGCGCCACTACGCAGCTGCTAATTGACACTCACGCACCGCCGTCGTAGTCTCGCGCCACGTTCATGATGGAATCCAATTCAGACCTGCCGGGAGGTACCCATGAAGATAAGAATGTGTGTTTTTCTGTTGTCCGTGCTGCTCGCTTCACCTGTATTCGCGCAGGAAAGCGCACCTGAACTTGCTTTTGACTCCGTTCCCAATTTCTTCAAGCTTCCGCCGGGAATGAATTTCGGTGAAGTCCCCGGCGTGGCCGTCAATTCCAAGGGGCACGTCTTCGTGTTCACGCGGTCCAACAGCGCCAATGGCCCGGCATACGCTCCTGCTGCGGCGCAACTGTTCGAGTTCGGCCCCGATGGCGCGTACTTGCGCGAAATCGGCAAAGGCCTTTATGCCTGGTCCGAAGCCCACTCCGTGCGCATCGACAAGGACGACAACATCTGGGCCATTGACAAAGGTTCCGACATGGTCATCAAGTTCAACCAGGCGGGCCGCGTGGTCATGGTGTTCGGGCGGCGCGCCGAAGGGGCCGACGAAGAATCGAAACCGTGGGGCCATCCCGATCCTCCCCTTCCCGCCGCGGATGGACTCTTCCGCCAGCCTACCGACGTGGCCTGGGATTCGGACGGCAACATCTACATTACCGACGGATACGTCAACTCGCGCGTCGCGAAATATGACAAAAATGGCGACTGGGTAAAATCCTGGGGCGGCAAGGGCGCCGCGCCGGGACAATTCCGTCTGCCCCATACCATCGTGATAGACCGCAACAATAATCTCTACGTGGGTGATCGCAGCAACCGGCGCATTCAGGTGTTCGATACCGAGGGAAAATTTCTGCGCATGTTCACGATCGACGTGCCGCCCATTCCCGGAACGCACTCGACCAATGGCAACACTCCCACGGGCGAGCGCCTCGCCGCTGTGATCGGCGCTCCCAATTCCATCTGCATTACGCCCGGTGCGAACCAAGTGCTTTACGTCGGCGAAACCACATTCCCCGGGCGGATCTTCAAGGTTTCGCTCGACGGAAAAGTGCTCGGTGTAATCGGCCGGTCGGGACGCCAGCTCAAGCAGTTTTCGGGCGCTCACCAACTTGCATGCGCTTCGGAAAATGTGGTGTATGCCGCGGAAACCTCTAATTGGCGCGCGCAGAAATTAATCATTCATCCGCAGAAATAAACATAAGGCGCGGTGCGAAAAAAGTAGCACAGGCACTCTTGCCTGTGCGGTTTTGTCGTTTGTCGATCCTCATCGTTGCGTGAAGTTTGAGACAACCGCACAGGCAAGAGTGCCTGTGCTACTGGACCCTCACCTCGACGGTAGCGCTTTTATTATGTCCAGCGCCGTCTTCAATCGTGAGTGTGTATTTCGTGGTCTTACGCGGTGAAACATGCACGCACCGGCTGAAAGCCGGCCAGACGGGCTCTTCCGATTGCGGCTCGATGCTCACGGTCTTCGCGTTGGACACGCTATAGCAAAGGGAACTTCTCTCTCCCGCCTGAATGATCGGAGGGTTGGCAGCATAAACGAGAATGTCAAAGCGGTTGCCGCCCATCATCTCGAAAGTCTGTTGATCCCGTGCACGCTGCTTTTCTGCGGCCTTTTCTGCAATGGCTTGATTGGCCTGCGAGCGCGAATAAAAGACCCATCCGATGTAAAGACCCACGAAAAGAAAAGCCACAACCGACACGATCACATAAATTCGGATTCCTGTGCGGGGATCAGGGGCGGAATCATTCAACACAAAACACCACCCGGTATTGTCGTTCAGACATTTCGCGCGGCTAAACTATATCGCAGATTACTCACTTCTTGCGATAGCCGAGCTTCGCGCCACCCGGCGCGGGATCGAGCCCGCGATGCGCGATTTCGAGCGCGGTGAGCAACGCGCGCGCTTTATTCACCGTCTCTGTGTATTCCTTTTCGGGGACCGAATCCGCGACAAGGCCCGCGCCGGCCTGCACATAGGCCACGCCCTTCTTCACCACCATAGTGCGAATCGCGATGCAGGAATCGAGATTCCCGGAGAAGTCGAGGTACAGGATCGCACCGCCGTAGATGCCGCGGCGCGTGGGCTCGAGTTCGTCGATGATTTCCATGGCGCGGACTTTCGGCGCGCCCGAAAGGGTGCCTCCGGGAAAGCAAGCGGCGAGCGCGTCGAAGCAGTCCACCTCTTCGCGCAAATGTCCGCGCAAACTCGAAACCAGGTGCATCACGTGCGAGTAGCGCTCGACGAACATCAGCTTCTCGACGCGCACCGTTCCGTATTCCGAGACGCGGCCCAGATCGTTGCGCCCCAGATCGACGAGCATGATGTGCTCGGCCTGTTCCTTGGGATCAGCGGCAAGTTCGGTTTCCAGGGCCGCGTCCTCTTTTTCATCGGCGCCGCGCGGACGCGTCCCGGCGATGGGCCGGTAAAACGCTTCGCGGCCCTGCACCTTCACGAGCATTTCGGGCGAGCTGCCAACCACGGCGAGATCGTTCAGCTTCAGGAAATACATGTACGGCGACGGATTCACGACGCGCAGGGCGCGGTAAATCTCGAACGGGTCGGCGTCGGTTTTCGCGGCGAAACGCTGGCTGATGGCCACTTGAAAAATATCGCCCGCGCGAATGTATTCCTTTGACTTGTTCACCGCATTGAGAAATTTTGCGCGCGAGAAATTCGACGTGATCTTAAACGGACGAGGTTTTCTACGCTTCGGATGTTCCGAGGCCACGGGCACATCCAGGCGGCGGCGCGTGGCACGGATTTCGCGCACAGCTTGATTGTATTTCGCACGGAGACTGCCTTCGCCGTCGGTATACACGTTGCGCACAATCCAAACTCTGTGCCGGACATGATCGAACACGACGAGGCCGAGAAAAAACATCATCACGGCGTCGTCCATTCCGACGTCGTCGCGCGTCGTGTCCGGGATGCGTTCGATGAGCCGAACCATGTCATAGGCAAAATAGCCGATCGCGCCCGCAACGAGCGGCGGCAGGCCCGGCACGCGCACGGGGCGATACCGCTCCACGCGGTTGCGCAAATAATCGAGCGGGTTCACCTGCACCCAGGACGTGCGGCTATCGCTTTCCAGCACACATGCACCGTTGACGTACCTGAACACTTCGCTCGGGTTCGCGCCCACAAACGTGTACCGCGCAATCTTTTCGCCTCCCTCGACGCTTTCGAGCAGGCAGGCGTACCGCGCGTTCTGCGCAAGCCGCAGATACGCCGAAACCGGCGTGAGCGTATCGGCCGTGAACGTGTCGTACACGGGCACGAGATTCCCCTGCCGCGCAAGCTTGCAGAAGGATT
>JBGQJJ010000036.1:0-13480 GCA_041498955.1 Terriglobia bacterium | reverse complement strand
TCTCCTACGCGCGCGCGGGAAACGGTCCGGTGCTGATCGAGGCCAAGACCATGCGCATGCTCGGCCACGCGCAGCATGACGGCGCGGAATACGTGCCCAAAGCCATGCTCGAATCGTGGAAACGGCGCGACCCGCTCGACCGCTTTGAAAAAGTTCTGACTGAAAAAAAACTCTGGGACGCGAAAACGAAAAAGGAAATCGACGCGCGCATCGCGCGCGAAATTCGAGCCGACGTGGAATTCGCGGAAAACTCGCCGTTCCCCCCGCCGGAGTCGGCCGAAGAGGGCGTCTATTGCGAGGGCTGCCACACGATCGAAGCGGATTGGCAACGGCCCAAGAAAGAAGTGATGCCGCCGCGCTCCAACGTGAAGGCCGAATGGCCGATGAAAACCTATGCAGCCAATGGCGCGCGGCCCCCGGCCGTCAAGCAGGCGGCGCCGAAAACAAAACCCGGAAAGAAACCGGCGCGCGCGGCCGTTCGCGCCAAGGCGGGACGCTGACCATGCCCGAAACAACGTATCTCGAAGCCATTCGCCAGGCGATGTTCGAGGAAATGGACCGCGATCCGGCCGTCGTCCTGATCGGCGAGGATGTGGGCGTGTACGGTGGCGCGTTCAAGACTTCGGAGGGCCTGCTTGCGCGGTTCGGCTGGGAGCGCGTGATCGATACGCCCATCAGCGAATCCGCAATCGTGGGCGCGGCGATCGGCATGAGCTATGCGGGGCTGCGGCCGGTGGCGGAGATGCAATTCATCGACTTCATCGCCTGCGCCTTCAACATGATCACCAATTACGCCGCGAAATCGCACTACCGCTGGGGCGCGCCGGTGCCGATGGTGCTGCGCGGCCCATGCGGCGGCGGCGTGCATGGGGGACCGTTTCATTCGGCGAATCCGGAAATGTATTTCGTGCACACGCCCGGCTTGAAGGTGGTTTGCCCAGCGACGGCCCGCGACGCGAAGGGTCTTCTCAAGTCGGCGATTCGCGACAACAACCCGGTGCTGTTTTTCGAGCACAAATTTCTCTACCGCCGGATCAAGGAAGATCTTCCGGCGGAAGATTTTACGGTACCGATCGGGAAGGCCGCGGTGCGGCGCGAGGGCCGCGACCTGACCATCGTGAGCTACGCGGCGATGGTGCACGTCTCGCTCGAAGCCGCTTCGGAACTTGCCAAGGAAGGCATCGAGGCCGAGGTGATCGATTTGCGCACTCTCCTGCCGCTCGACCGCGAAACGATCCTGGCGTCGGTGCGCAAGACGAACAAGCTGCTCGTCGTTCATGAAGACACGCGCACCGGCGGCATCGCCGGAGAAATCGCGGCCCTCGTCATGGAAAGCGCCTTCGAGGACCTGGACGGCCCCGTCCGCCGCGTCACTTCGCTCGACACGCCGGTGCCGTACGCGCCGGGGCTCGAGGATTATTTCATGCCGAATGCCGCTAAGATTGTCGCCGCGGCGCGGGAACTGGCGCGGTATTAGAAGAGTGAGTCGTGATTCGTGATTCGTGTGAAGTCGAGAGTTGACAGTTTAGAGTCGAGAGTTTTAAGACGGGCCGAGCCGTAGCGAAGGGTGGGTTCTGGCTCTTAACTCTTAACAGTCATCTCTCAAGTTCGAATGGTCTTTACAATACGTGATGCGGGACACTAGTCTCGAAGCACGAATCACAAATCACGATTCACCAGTCACGGGCGCGGAAAGAGGAAAACCAATGGCCGTCGACGTCATCATGCCCCAGATGGGGGAAAGCATCTTCGAAGGGACTATCACGCGGTGGCTCAAGAAACCCGGGGACCGGGTCGAGCGCGATGAGCCGCTGTTTGAAATCTCGACCGACAAAGTGGACGCCGAGATCCCGGCGCCTTCGGCGGGCGTCCTGAAGGAAATCAAGGTTACTGAGGGGCAGACCGTGCCTATCCAGACCGTGGTAGCGGTGATCGATGCGGCTGGCGCTGCGGCTGCCGCTCCCGCCGCCACTCCGGCACCCTCCCCTGCGCCTGATAAGGGTGCTGCGCCTAAGGCTTCGGCCGCGTCCCCTGGCCCCGCTGTTCCGCCCCCTGCGCCTGCTCTAGCGGCGCCTCCCGGCCGCGCCCCGGCCTTAGCGCCCGCCGTGCGCGAAAACGGCCAAAAAATTCGCAGTTCCCCGCTGGTCCGGAAGCTCGCGAAGGAACACAACGTGGACCTCGCAGCAGTGGAGGGAAGCGGGGCGGGCGGGCGAATCAGCAAGAGAGATATTCTAGCCGCGGCCGTGTCAGGCGGGGCGAGGCCTGCAGCCCCCGTCGCTCCTGCGCCGTCTGGCGCAACGCCGTCCGCCTCCCCCGCGCCGCCCCCGGGGCCGGGCGGGGCCATCGCGCACCCCGCGCTGGAAAACGCCGTCCCGCGCGAGCGAATTTATTTCGGCAACTACGAAGCCCAGCCGATGAGCGTGATGCGCCAGCGCATTGCCGAGCACATGGTGGCCTCCAAGCACGTTTCGCCGCATGTCTATTCCATCGACGAGGCGGATATGACGCGGATCGCCAAGCTGCGCGAGCGTTCGAAAGCCGCGTTCGAAGCCAAGTACGCGACCAAGCTGACCTTCATGCCCTTCTTCGTGCGCGCCTGCGTCGAGGCGTTGCGCGCCTTTCCGGCGGTCAACGCTTCGGCCGACGGGGCGACGGTGGTGCTGCACCGCGAAATCAACGTGGGCATCGCCGTGGCGCTCGATTGGGGCTTGATCGTGCCCGTGCTGAAGAATGCCGAGGAGAAGAATTTCCTGGGCCTGGCGCGGGGCATGAACGATCTCGCCGAGCGCGCCCGCGCCAAAAAGCTGAAGCCCGAGGAAGTCCAGGAAAGCACGTTCTCCATCACCAATCCCGGCGTCTACGGCGGGCTGATGGGGCTGCCGGTGATCAACCAGCCGAACGTCGCCATTCTGGGGATCGGCGCGATCCAGAAGCGCCCGATGGTGATCGACGACGCCATCGCTATCCGCTCCATGGTCTACCTGACGCTCTCCTACGATCACCGCGTCGTGGACGGCGCCGTGGCCCACCAGTTTGTCGGCAAGGTGAAGGGGCTGCTGGAGGAGTGGAGCGAGGAAGTGCTGTGAGGCCGTGACCCGTGTTCCGTGGCCCGCGAACCGTGGCCCGTGTTCCGTAACCTGTGACTCTGGACGAGTAGTGCTGATGTCGCAGAACAGGTGAAGTGGAGAGTCGATAGTTTAGAGTTGAGAGTCAAAACAAGATCGCCAAGGCAGGTCTCGCCCTTCTTTACTCTCATCTCTGAACCGTCAACTCTCGACTCTTGACGAATCACGCCTCACGGGCCACCTAACACGGGCCACGGGTCACGCCCACTCCGCCTTCAACAGCGGCGCCACCTCATGCGCCCACTTGCGCAGTTCCCCGAGCGGAACCACGCGAACGTCGCTCCCGGCGAGAATCCCGGAAACAAACTGGTCGCGCGCGTTGCCGCGCGCGGGCTCGCGTTCGGTGACGGCCAGAAATTCCGAATGGCGGACCCGTTCGCGGATCGCGCCCGCGGTGTAGGCCAGGAGTTTCGCCTGCCCCGGATCGCGCCCGAGCGCCACGGAATGCACGAAGCCGCGCGTGCCGTTGCGGCGGTAGGAAAAATCGATGCGCATCGGATCGCCCGGGGCGGTGAACTCCTCGACGCGCACGCCGCGCTGCATGAGGCGCAGAATTTTTTCGGTGCGGAAAAAATCCGCGGCCCGGGCGCGCACGTCGCTGCGCGTGCGGATTTCCACGACGCCGCGCCGGGCCTCGCGCAAAGGCTCGACCTGTTCGCGGAAGAGGCGGTCGATCTCGGCGTCGGGGTCGCGGCTGAGCAGCCCCTTGCGGGGAGCGAGCTGCACGGCGTTGGACAGCGTGTCGTCGAATTTTTCGAGAATGGCTTCGGCCTCCATTTCGCGCCCCGCAAACTGCCGGTCGAATTCAGCGGGCAGGCCCAGCAAAAGCTCCTCGTCCGCCGCCGGATGCAAGCGGCGCAGGCGCGCGAGGTCAGCGGGCTCCTCGAGCCAGCGCTGGCGGACGCGCCCCGTCGAGCGCCCTTCTTCGGGCCCTTCTCCAGGCCCTCCTCCCGGAATGAAGAGCAGGACGCCGATGTTGACCCACTCATCGCGTATGAGGTTGGGCTGATAGCGCACCACGTGGTAGGCGCAGGGTTGCAGCGTTTCGTCAGGCATGTTTCACCTTCCAATTGGGAAAAGGTTCGCGGCCGGAATTGCGGGCCGAGAGGATCAGTTCGCGCACGCGTTCGCGGCGCCGGTACAGGCGCTCGAGCAATCGCTCGAGTTCGTTCCAGTCGCCGCCGTACCACTCCGGCGGGATTTGCGCGGCCTCCTCGCCCAGCACGCGCTCGGTAATCCGGTTTTCGAGACGCGCAAGCCACGGCTCGAACGCCTCCATCCCGGCGACGCCGTCGTAGACGCGATGGCGCGCGTACAGCCCGCGCAGCGGCGCATCCGGAAAATCCCACTCGCCCGCGTTGAAGCAGAATCCGAAGTCAATCATCATTGCAATATATTCGCCCGCTGTAGAACTGCCCTGCGTGGAATCGGCCCGGTCCGCGCCGCCCGGGTCGCGAAAATAAATCGCCTGGCGGCCGTTCGTGTTGCAGGTCCACTTGTCGAAGACCAGGACGCCGAGGAAATCCGAAAGATTCCGGACCCCCCGCAACTGCTCGTCGGGCAAAAAATCGTGGACCGTCAGCCGGGCCGGGTGTCCCGGAAACTGCGATCCAAATTGTTTTCCCGCCGCGCAAGGTTTTCTTCCCAGGCCCAGCTGAATCACCATATCCGGCGTGTAGGCGATGATTTCCGGACGCACCTCCACCACTTCGACTTGCGGCACGCACAATCCCAGCCGCGCCGCCAGACGTGTTGCAAGCATTTCGTTCGCCAGAATCCTCAAATGTTGCGGATTATTTTGGAATTTGACGATGTAGTACGCCTCATCGTCGCAGCGCATCAACTGGGCCTGCGCCCCGCCCCGCATCCGCCGCACATGCTCGACGGCCAGCTTCATGGCCGCCATGCTAGTCACGCCAGGCGTAACCCGCAAGAAAATTGTTCCGCTACGGGAAATTAGAATGGCCTGGCGGGAAATTTATCCAACATGCGCCGATTTGAAACAGGGCGGGAACGTGCGCCAAAATAAACCGAAGGCCCGGAGGAAGCTCCCCGGGCCCCGGTGCACAAATCTCTGTCCGGAAAATCGTTGGGCTGGAAAAGCCGTCAGCGCCTCTTGCGGCGCTTGGCAGCCTTCTTGGCTGGTTTTTTCTTGGCAGCTTTCTTGCGAGCGGGCTTGGCTTTCTTTTTCGCTTTCTTCGCCGGCTTCTTAGCCCTCTTGGCCGGCGCTTTTTTCCTGGCCGCCGGTTTCGGTGCCGAGACAGGAGGCTGCGGTGCGCCCGCCGAACCGGGGCGCTCGGTGATGACCAGCTCCTCTTCGGTTTCCTCTTCGATCACCTCTTCCGGGTCGCCGCCGAGTTCTTCTTCCT
Organism: Terriglobia bacterium; assembly: GCA_041498955.1. Taxonomy (GTDB): domain Bacteria; phylum Acidobacteriota; class Terriglobia; order Acidiferrales; family UBA7541; genus Palsa-360. The sequence goes on along the minus strand of JBGQJJ010000036.1, from coordinate 7,986 downwards.
CAAAATGCACGAACTCGTTTTCATCGCCTTGGTCTTCTTTTTCGTAGGCCATCCACGTTCTCCCTTCGATTCGCCGCCATTTCGAGGAATTCGATGGCGCTTGCAGCCATCGCGGGCTTATAGACGGAAGTCGGCATGTTTGTCAAGCGTTAGCACCAATACCCGCCGAATCCGTGCTGTTTTTCGCGGTATGCCTATTCTGACGGGCGGCCTTTCGACCGGGCGCCCGTCGGCAAGGAACTGCCGCGAACCCGCTCACAATATAGGGATAAGTCGGAATAAAAAGCAAGATGGGACTAGCGGGTCGGCAGAATGGTCAGTGTATCGCCCACTTGGAGAGGACGGCTGAACAAATAGCGGTTCCCGGCCTGGATGGCTTCCACCGTCGTTTGATAGGCGCGGGCAATCGACCACAGCGTTTCGCCGGGCTTCACGCGATGCACGACGGTGTTCGTCGGGCGCGCTTCCATGACGGGCAGGTTTTTCTTCGTCACGCCATTGCGCTGCGGGTCGGCCGCGCTCGAGGGGGTTTCCTTCGTCTTGGCTTGCTGCTGCGGCGGCGCCGGCGTCATGCCCCCCGGATAGATCCGGAGCGACACGCCGCGCGCCACGTGATCGGCCCTCAGGTGGTTCCACTTGCGCAGTTCCGCGGGCGTCACGTCGAATTCGTCGGCGATGGTGGCAATCGTGTCCGTACGGCGCACCCGGTAGCGGATCAGTTTTCCCGTGGACGCCTCGGATCGCGCGGCGGCCGGAATAATCAGCTTCTGGCCTTCCTCGAGAGGGGCCCCCGCAGCCAATTCGTTGGCATCCGCCACCTCCGCCGGAGAAACACGGTACTGCTTGGCGATGGAGGAAAGCGTCTCGCCTTGCTCGACTTTGTGGCGGCGCCAGCTCACCCATTTTTCCGGGGGAATGGCCGCGATTTCCGCGAAGAAACGCTCCGCCGTCCCTTCCGGAAGGCGCAGGACAAACTCAGGATCGGGCGGCGTGACCAGGCGCAACAACTCCGGATTCAGGCCGCGCAGGGATTCGAGATCGGTGTCGATGGTCTCGGCGACCAGGCGCAAATCGATGGCCTGCCCCGGCTTGACCGCGTCGGCCTGGAGCGCGGGCTCGGGCTCGAATTCGATGCCGTAGCGAGCCGGATCCTTGGAGATCAGCGTCAGGGCCAGAATAATAGGGACATAGTTCTGGGTTTCCTTCGGCAGGGCATTGCGGTGATAGAGCTCCCAGAAATCGGCGTAGCCGGTCCGTTCCACGGCATGCTGGACGGCCCCCGCGCCGGAATTGTAAGCGGCCATGGCCAGATACCAGTCGCCGAACTGGCCGTACAGATCGCGCAAATCGCGCGCTGCGGCCCGCGTGGCCTTTTCCGGATCCTGGCGCTCGTCCACCCACCAGGTCTTTTGCAAACCGTATTTCCGACCGGCAAAGGACATGAATTGCCACATCCCGCGCGCGCCGGCCTTGGACACCGCCTGCGGCAGGAACGCGCTCTCGGCCTGCGCCAGGTAAATCAAATCCTGCGGCATGCCTTCTTCCTTCAAAACCCGCTGGACCATTTCACGATAGCGTCCCTCGCGGCGAAGACCGGTTTCGACGATCGCGCTCCCGCGCGGCGTCTTGAAATAATTCAAATAAGCGAGAACCGGATCGTTGACCGTCAGCGGGACGTCATGGTCGATGGCGCTCACTTCGCCTTCCGCGCGGCCTCGCAAATTGGGATCGAACTTTTCCGGCTGCGGGATCGGTTCCTCGGCGATTTCATCGATGGGCGCGGGCGTGGACTTCTGTTCGCTGAAACCGTCGCCGGCGCGGAAGGCCTCGAGTTCATCCAGGCTCACCGTGTCGATAATGTGGTGGTACAGGGCGCTCAACTGCGGGTCGGCATCGAGATCGAGTCCGCTGGCCAGCAACTGGTCGAGCGCCTCATCGAACTCCTCGCGCGCTTTTCCCAGATGTCCGGCTTGAAAATCCTGCTCGCCCGCGTTGAATGCGGCCTGACTCTGCGCCGCAAGCTGCTCGGGCCCATTGGCCGGGGCCGGAAGGACCAGCGGCCTCAGAACTTTATGTTGCGCGTTGATTGGCAGCGGAGGCAGGACCTGGTCTTGCGATGGCAATGCGATCTGAGGTGGCCGGACTTGCACGGGCGTCTTGGCAGAGTCTTCACAACCGGCAAGGCCGAAAAGAACACCGGCAGCAATGAATAGCCAACCTAACGATTTTTGTGCGCGATATCCCATGGGAGTATTTTTGGACCGATTGGACCGACGAACGGCACTGCCCTCCGCAATGATAGAGAGCACAATACTTGCCAAACTTAAAGACAGATTCTCGCCACTAGGAACCCAACTTTTCAATTGTAGTTCATATGCCCCCGAGTGGGTCAATAGAGATTATGACCCCCTGTTAATATGTATTTAACCCAATTACAATCAAGGTCTTAGGAGAAAGTCACCTTCAGATCTACAGGGAGGTCGCCCGCGTCCGGGAGGCCAAATTGACATACGAACGCTGCCGGGCCCGATCCATGCCATTGCCAGCTCCGGTGTGCTCCTCCGGCACTGTCTGTGTAGTTTGGGAGCAGTATGGGTGGCTCGCTACCTCCCTGGATTTTGGCAAGCAGGAAAATTCCTGTCCAGTCGAGGAACTGACTGGCCAATGACGATCCATCCTAGAAGTGAAAGGTCCTTATGGATTTTTGTGGGGGCATTCTGGCGACGAGCACTGCGCCAAAGCCGAACACCTGTCTGCGTGCCGGGCGTATGATTCAAGAGCTGATTTGCGTTTTGAATGATTCGGCGGTCGCGAAAAAAATTTGCAAGGGGGAATCATGGCCTTGGCGATCACTCAAATCGACTCTTTCACGGAGCGGCCGTTCGCTGGAAATCCGGCGGCCGTGTGCCTGCTGGAGCAGCCGCGCGAGGAATCCTGGATGCAGCTTGTGGCCCGCGAGATGAATCTGTCTGAAACGGCGTTTCTCGTGCCGCGCGACGATGGCTTCGGACTGCGGTGGTTCACGCCGGCGGTGGAGGTCGATTTGTGCGGCCATGCCACACTCGCCAGCGCCCATTTTCTCTGGGAAGAGGGTCACCTCGCGGCCGATCAGCCGGCGCACTTTCATACTCGATCCGGTCTGCTTACGGCAGAGAAGCGGGGAAACTGGATCGAGATGGATTTCCCGGCCACGCCCGCGGAACCCGGCTCCTCTGCCGGAGGCCTGGAATCAGCGCTGGGAGTGAAGGCCAGCTTCATGGGCCGAACGCGTTTCGATTACCTGGTGGAAGTTGCCAGCGAAGAGGACGTGCGCGCGCTCAAGCCAGACTTCGGGGCTTTGGGCCGGTTGAAGGCGCGCGGCGTGATCGTCACGAGCCGCGCCTCCGGTTCGGGCTATGATTTCGTCTCGCGTTTTTTCGCGCCCGCCTCGGGCATTGACGAAGACCCGGTCACGGGCTCGGCCCATTGCTGTTTGGGCCCGTTTTGGAAAGAGCGCCTGGGGCGCGACGATCTCATCGGATTCCAAGCCTCCGCGCGTGGAGGCTTCGTCCGCACGCGTTGCGAAGGGGATCGCGTGCGCATTTCCGGCCAGGCCGTGACCGTGTTTCGCGGCGAGCTCGTCTGAGTCCCAGTTCCTAGACCTGTTCTTCCTCCTCCACAACCACTCCCCTCGCCGCTTTCGCCGCGGCAATCACTTTCTCCGCGATTTCATTGGGCACGTAGTCGTAGTGCGAATATTCCATGGTGTAGGTGGCGCGGCCCTGCGTCATGGACGTGAGCGTGGTCGCGTAGTTCAACATCTCGGCAAAGGGAACCTGCGCCTTGACGATCACGCTCGAGCCGCGCGCCTCGCTGCCGCTGATCCGGCCGCGCCGCGAGCTCAGATCGCCCATGATGTCTCCCGAATACTGGTCCGGCGCGTAGACTTCGACGTGCATCACCGGTTCCAGGAGCGCCGGCCGGGCCTGCTTCATTCCTTCCTTGAACGCCAGCGATCCCGCGATCTTGAACGCCATGTCGGAGCTGTCCACGTCGTGATATTTGCCGTCGTAGAGGATGGCCCGGAAATCCACGACGGGAAATCCGGCGAGATAACCGCGCTCGGCGGAAGCGCGGATGCCTTTCTCGACCGACGGAATCCAGTTCTTGGGGATCGAGCCGCCGAAAATGTCGTCCACGAATTCGATGCCCGTCCCGCGCGCCGCCGGTTCCAGGCGAACGCGGCAGACGCCGAACTGCCCGTGCCCGCCCGTCTGTTTCTTGTGCTTGCCCTCGGCGTCCGCCTTGCCGCGAATGGTTTCGCGATACGGCACCTTGGGCGGGTGCAGCGTCAGGTCCACGTGGTAGCGCTTGTGGAGCTTCGCGACGACCACCTCGATGTGCTGCTGGCCCGAACCCGCCAGCAGGAATTCCTTGGTCTGCGGATCGCGCGAAAAACGCAGCGACGGGTCCTCTTCCAGAATACGATGGATTGCGGGGCCGATGCGGTCTTCATCCGCGCGCGTCTTGGGTTCGACCGCGAACGTGATGGAAGGTTCGGGAACGTGCGGCAGCGGATAGTGAATGGGCGCCGCCTTGTCGCCGAGCGTGTCGCCGGTGAACGTTTCCTTGAGCTTCGCGACGGTGCCCAGATCGCCGGAGTGGAGATCGGAGACGGCGGTCGCCGTTTTGCCTTGCATCACCTGGATGTGCTGCAGGCGCTCGCTCGTACCGCGAGTAAAATTCTGCGGCATGGCGTCGTTTTTCAGGACGCCCGACATCACTTTGAAATAGCTGATCCGCCCGGAGAAGGGATCGGCCAGCGTCTTGAACACAAAAATGGACAGCGGCTCGGCGTCGCCGATTTTTCGCTGTACTTCGCCGCCTTTGCTGGCGGTCTCGCTGTGGCCGATGGCCGTGCCGCGCTGCGACGGATCGGGAAACATTTCGGCCAGCAAATCAAGCAGCGTGGCGCTGCCGATGTTGTGCAGCGCGGAGGTCAGCACGACGGGGTAAACGCGCTTGGCCTGGAACGCCTCGCGCAGGCCCTTCCTCAGATCCTCGATCGGCAGCGTGCCTTTCTCGAAAAATTCCTCCATCAGCGCGTCGTCGCCTTCGGCGACCATTTCCACCAGCGTTTCGTGCGCGACCTTTGCGGCTTCGGCCAGATCCGCGGGAATCTCCTCGACCTTCGGCTTGCCGTCGCCGTCCGGAGTGTACACATGCGCCTTCATGGTGATCAGGTCGACCACGCCGCGGAACGATTTCTCCGCGCCGATCGGCAATTGCAGCGGCACGACGTTGCGGCCGAACACGCGCGTGACCGACTCCATGGCGCGGTCGTAATTCGCCAGCTCGCGGTCCATCCAGTTGATGACAAACGCTCGCGGCACATCGTACTCGGTCGCGTAGTCCCACACTTTTTCCGTGACCACCTGCACGCCCGCCGCCGCGTCCACCACGATCAGCACGGCGTCCGCCGCCACCAGCGACGCGCGCGTGTCGTTCAGGAACGTGCTGTAGCCCGGCGTGTCCAGAAAATTGATTTTTATTTTTTCCGCCTGCCCCGCCACGGCGGGCAGGCCGGAGGGCGCCCATTCGGCGTAGGCCAGGCTGGAGTGAATCGTGATTTTCCTGGCGATTTCCTCCTCGTCCCAGTCGGTGACCGTGTTTCCCTCGGCGACCTTTCCCAGCCGGGTGGTCATCCCCGCGGTGAACAGCAACGACGACACCAGCTGGGTTTTCCCCGTGTCGCCGTGACCGGCAATCCCCACGTTGCGTATGGACTGCGTTGCGTAGGCTTTCATCGTTCAACCCCCTGAGCGCCGATCCCGGTGAGCGCACCCGCCGTGGCGGGGGCCGCACCGGGAAATCATTTGCGGCGTAAAGTCTGGAAGGATGGAGTTTCGTGTTCCGGGCGCCCGGAACACGCTCTCCAATTCGCGGATGCTAGCACGACACAGCGCGCCTAGCAATCGGGTCAGCGGATGAAATCAGGCGGGCCGGGAGGCGCCAGTTGTTTGGGATGTTTTATGCTGCTGAAGAAAACCAAAACCTGCGGGAGTTATCCTGACAATCTCGCGCCCATTGAAATTTTCCAGCGCCACGAAACCGCGATCCTTGGCATCCTCCCAAACGGGAAGCCTCGGGCAGGACGTACGCCAAACGTCGATCACTTCCTGGTAGGTTCTGTTGCGGGTCGCCAGCCACTCAAGTAGGTCTACAATCAATGCGTCAACAGTTGTGTCAGCCATGGATTATTTCCTTTGCCTTTTTGCAATGATAGCCCGATGCGCGCGAAAATTCACGCCGGGCGGCGCGCGGGCAGTGACTCAGTTTGATTCTTGATGATGCGAACGGCTGCCCGCCCAAAAAACGGGCGGCCTCTACAAAACCCACTGCCAACAAGGCAGGACGTTTTTGTAGCGGCCGTTCCGTCCCGTGTTTTTCGGGACGGAACGGGCATTTTTCAAACTTGTCCAGCAATTTTCGTTAGGAATCCGCGAACGAACTGCTATCCTTCACGCCGATCAAGAATATCCACACGACGCTGTAGATTTCGATTTTCGGCTGGGGAGATCGAATCGAAAAGAATGGACCGACCGCAGAGACTCGCCGGAAGACGAATCCGCTTTACAACGGCCGCAAGCTCAAGCTGGGCACGTTCAGCACGAATCTCGAGGGCGGCTGCGCGATCACGTCCATCGAGGGCACGCTGAAAGCCGATTGGCCGAGCACGCTCACTCTCGCCAAGCTGGCCGATGAAATGGAATTCGAGGCCCTCGTTCCGGTGGGACGCTGGAGAGGATTCGGCGGCGTCACCAATTTCAACGGTCCCGGGTTTGAATCGTTTTCCTGGGCAGCTGGGATCGGCGCGTCCACAAAATATTCCAGCGTTTTCGCCACTTCGCATGTGCCCACGGTCCATCCCATCATGGCCGCGAAACAAGGTACGACCATCGACCACATCACCGGCGGGCGCTTCACGCTCAACGTCGTCACCGGATGGCATAAGCCCGAAATCGAAATGTTCGGCATCCCGCTGCTCGAACACGACAAGCGTTACGACATGGCCGCGGAATGGATCGAAATCATCAATCGGCTCTGGACCGAGGACGAGGAATTTGATTACGACGGCAAGTTCTACCAAATCAGGAAAGGCTATCTCCAGCCCAAGCCGATTCAAAAGCCTCATCCGGTGATCATGAATGCCGGCGGATCGAAAAAGGGGCAGCACTTCGCGGCCAAATACTGCGACGTCGTTTTTTTGGTTTTCGACCCGCGTGATTTCGAGGGCGCGAAGCGGCAGGTCGAAAGCTACCACACACTCGCGCGCGAAGAATACGGCCGCGAACTTCAGGTCTGGACCGCGAGCTACGCCGTGCAGGGCGATACCGAAAAAGAAGCCAAAGACTATTTCGACTATTACGTTCACCAAAAGGGCGATTGGGTGGCGGCAACCAATCTGGTCGAAACCTTGGGCATCAACGCACAGACCTTGCCCGCCGAGACTTTGCGGGAGATGAAGATTCACTTCATGGCGGGTTGGGGCGGCTATCCCCTGATCGGCACGAGTGAGCAGATCGTCCAAGGCCTCGAAACGGTTTCCAGAATGGGTTTCGACGGCACGCTAATTTCCTGGCCGCGATACATCGAAGACATGCGCTGGTTCCAGAAAAATACTTTGCCGCTCGTCAAACAGGCCGGATTGCGGTGATTTTAGTAGCGCGGGCTTAAGCCTGCGGGTTTTGGTCCTTGCAAGGACGAACCCCCGCAGGCTGAAGCCCGCGCTACTGAAACAACCCTTCGGCCAGCTACAACTGCAGGTCTCCGGTGAACACCACTTGCGGTTTGCGCGGATCGCCGCGGCGGATCTGCCCGATGCGAAAGTACTTTTCGCGGCGGCGCTTCAGTTCGGCCTCGACGGCCCGATGATTTTCGAGCGGCACGATCAGAATCATGCCCACGCCCATGTTGAATACGCGGAACAGATCGTCGCGCTCGAGT
>JBGQJJ010000035.1:0-13614 GCA_041498955.1 Terriglobia bacterium | reverse complement strand
GACCTCCTGAAATGCCAGCCCATCATGAGAATTCTATATTTAGGACTACACCTGCTACTGTGGAAGCTTGATGACACGTTTGGGAGTTCTCCAGCTGCGGCGCCCGTAATGCAAGGTGACCGTAGCTCCGTTCATGAAGGGGGACGCTGCCAGCACTGGGGCGATCACCTTGAAGATGGCCTCGGCATCCGGCCCGTAGACGAAGTATCGGCCTTCGCTGCCGTCGGCGGGGATGGCGTGCCCGTCGTACTCGCCGACTTTGGCCTCGAGAATGGCGAGTTGAATCTGGTCGCCAAGCGCATACACATACTGAAAGTTCGTGGAACCATATTCAAAATGCACTTCGACTTCCTGTGCGGAAGAACCATTCTTCGCGGCATTTCTGGAGCCGAACAGTTTGGAAAACAGGCCCATGGACTCGAATCTCCATTTATATCGTATTTCGATACAGTTCACATGAAAGAGATGAATCTCACTGAACGATCGTCGGGCAGCCGGGCAATCGACTCTTGCCGCATCAGTGGAAACAATCTTAACCCGATCAATCCCATTTTCGGGACATTTCTGGCCCCGCGGAATCCCGATATCGGTGATTGCTTTCACACGACAGGCCTGCCCGCTCGTTGACTCTTCCCAAAGGCACGGACTATAGTGGCCAAAGGACCTGAAAATCACATTAATGCAACCACAACTCATCCGCGAACTCGAGGCACTGCTTGGGCCCCAGGCGGTCCTCTCCGCTCCCGAAGATCTGATGCTGTACGAATATGACGGATCGGTGGAGCTGGGATCTCCCCGGTGCATCGTTTTTCCCACCTCCGCACGCGACGTCGCTGGGATCGTGCGCCTCGCCAATCGCTATGAAACTCCTATCGTGGGGCGCGGCGCGGGGACGGGACTTTCCGGCGGAGCGATTGCCCGCAACGGCGGCATCGTGATCGCGTTCTCGCGCATGAACCGTATTCTGGAAATTGATGCGGCAAATCTTCGCGCGGTTGTTCAGCCCGGAGTCGTGAATCTCGACTTGTCCCGCGCGGTCGAGCACCTGGGCCTGTATTTCGCGCCCGACCCTTCCAGCCAAAAATCGTGCACGATCGGCGGAAACGTCTCCGAAAATTCCGGCGGCCCGCACACGCTGGCCTACGGCGTGACGGCCAATCACGTCACGGGCCTCGAACTGGTTCTGCCCGGCGGTGGAATTGTGCGGATCGGCGGAAAGAGCGTCGAGACTTCGGGATATGACCTGCGCGGCCTGCTCGTCGGGTCCGAGGGAACGCTCGCGCTGGTCACGGAAATCACCGTGAGATTGATGCGCAAGCCGGAGGCGGTGAAGACGCTGCTCGCCGTGTACGACACGCTCGACGACACCACGGAATCCGTCGTCGAGATCACGGTGCGGGCCATCACTCCCGCCGCCTGCGAGATGCTGGACGGATTCACTCTTCGCGCGGTCGAGGATTACGTCCACGCGGGATTTCCCAAGGACTGCGCGGCGGTGCTGCTGATCGAAGTCGAGGGGCTGAAGGAAGCCGTGGAGGCGCAGGCCGCCGAAATCACCGAAGTTTGCCGCCTCCATCGGGCTCGCGAAGTGCGAGCCGCGCGGAACGATCAGGAACGCAACCTTTTGTGGAGGGGCCGAAAGGAAGCCTTCGGCGCGATGGGCCGTATTTCGCCCATGTATTACGTGCAGGATGGCGTCATCCCGCGCACGCGCCTTCCGGAAACGCTCCGGCGCATCGAGGAAATCAGCCGCAAGTACGATTTGCAGATCGGAAATATTTTTCATGCCGGCGACGGCAACCTGCATCCGCTCATCCTGTTCGATGAGCGCGACCGCGCGCAATTCGCGCGCGTGGTTGCGGCGGGCGGAGAAATCATGCGGCATTGCGTCGAGGTGGGCGGCGCGCTCACGGGCGAGCATGGAATCGGCATGGAAAAGAACGAACTCATGCCGCTCATTTTCACGCCGGACGATATCGCGCTGATGGAACGTGTCCGCGCCGCGTTCAATCCCCTCGGGAGTTTGAATCCCGGCAAGGTTCTGCCCATGGGCAAGGCCTGCGGAGAAATCCGCGTGCCGCCGATGCCGGCCTCCACGACGATTCCCACATGAGCCGGCCGGCGCAGGTTCCCTTCACACGCCTCGAGGAAATAGCCGGCGGCGCCTCTGTCGTCACCGATGCCGCGGAAATTGCCGCGCGGGAGGTTTGTGGCGCGCTCCCCGCGGTCATCGTGCGGCCCGCGGACGCCGCGCACATTGCGGAAATTCTTCGCTTCGCCGCTGCGGAACAATTGGCCGTAATTCCTACAGGCGGCTGCACCAAGCTCGGTATTGGCTCGCCACCCGCGCGCTACGACATTGCGCTCGACCTCTCCCGGATGAATCGCGTCCTCGCTTACGACCCTCAAGACCTCACCCTGGGCGTCGAGCCGGGCGTACGAATCGAGGATTTGCTGCGCACGCTGGCGGAGAAAAAACAATTCTTGCCGCTGGCGGTTCCATTCTCGGACCGCGCGACGATTGGCGGCATCGTGGCCGCGAATTCGAGTTCGCCGCTTCGCCACGCTTACGGCGCGGTCCGCGATTTCTGCCTGGGCATGGAATTTGTGACGGGAGAAGGTTCCCAGGCGAAAAGCGGCGGACGCGTCGTCAAAAATGTGACAGGCTATGACCTGCACAAATTACTGATCGGATCGCTGGGCACGCTCGCCGTCATCACGCGCGTGAATTTCCGCACCTTTCCAATTCCGCAGGCCCAGGGAACTTTCGTGGCATCATTTTCCTCGGCCGAAGCTGCGTTTGATTTCTGCCGCGCGGTCTCCCACTCCGTTCTTACGCCGCAGATGGTGGAAATTGCCAATCCCGGCACCGCGGCGCTAATCTTTTCCGGAGAAATTTCTGCGCGCATCGAACCGCGAACCTGGTCCGTCGTTCTGTCGGCGGCAGGCCAGCCCGCCGTCGTGGACCGCCACGAGCGCGAACTCGGCCACCTGGCAGGCGCCGCGGATGCAGAGGAGTTTTTCCCTCTTAGCGATGCGGAAGCGTATTCCGTCCATGCGCAAATACGCGAATTTCCAAAGCTGATGATGGAACGAGCCGCGGCTGCGGCGATTTTTCGCGTCAGCGCTGTGCCTGGCGTGATGGCACCGCTGCTTGGAAAACTGCGCGTGCTGGCCGCGCAACACGAACTCGACTTTGTCTCGCTCGGACTCGCGTCGGGCATTTTCCATGTTGCGTTCTTGCCCCAAACGGAAAGTTCCGAGCCGCCGCAGTCACTGTCCGAAGTAATCGCCGAGGTTTTTCGCACATGCGGCCAACCCGAAATGCACGCTTCATCCATGCTGGAGTGGTGTCCCACTGAAATAAAAACGTCCGCGGACGTCGTGTGGGGGCCGTCACGGCCGGATTTTGAGTTGATGCGCCGTGTGAAACATTCTTTTGACCCGCAAAACGTCCTCGCTCCGGGGCGTTTCGCCGGCGGGATATGAGGCCATGACCGATCAAGCCACAACCGTGGAACAAACTCCCGGCCCGAAACCGCAGAGCGGATTTTCCGGCGCGGACATTCCTGCCTACGATGATTATGCGCACTGCGTTCATTGCGGCCTCTGTTTAAATCATTGCCCCACATACAAATTGTGGGGCCTGGAAGCCGATTCCCCGCGCGGACGAATCCGGCAGATCGTGCTGGTGGACCAGGGCCGTCTGCCGCTTGGCGACTCCTTCGTGAAACATATCGATCAATGCCTCGATTGCCGCGCGTGCGAGACGGCGTGCCCCTCGGGCGTCGAATACGGCAAGCTGGTGGAAGCGGCGCGCGCGCAGATCGAGCAGAATTACCGGCGGCCATTTTTCTCGCGCCTGGCGCGCGATTTCGTGTTCCGCAGCCTCCTTCCCTACCCGAGGCGCATCGCCATCCTGGCGCGCCTTCTTTACGTTTATCAGCGCTCCGGCATTCAATCGCTCGCGCGCGCGACGGGAATCCTGCGCCTGCTCGGATTGGCGGACAGGGAAAAACTTCTGCCGCCGATCGATCGTGAATTTTTCTTCTCGAAACTTGGACGGACCTATCCCGCCGCAGGCGCGCGGCGGGCGCGCGTGGCATTGTTTGCCGGATGCGTGGCGCAAGTGAGTTTTTCGGCGCTCCACGAAGCGACCATTCGCGTCCTGACCGCGAACGGCTGCGAAGTCGTCGTCCCCGCCGGACAAACCTGCTGCGGCGCGCTCGCGGCCCACGCCGGCGTCCGCGATGTGGCGCGGTCGCTCGCACGCATCAACCTGGACGTTTTCCTCGGCGAGGAATTCGACGCCGTGATCACCAACGCCGCGGGGTGCGGGTCCACGCTCAAGGAGTACGAGCACCTTTTTGCGGCCGGGACTTCAGAACATGACAAGGCGCACGAGTTCCGCAAGAAAATGCGGGACGTCACCGAGTTCCTCGCCGATCTCGGACTCTCCGCGCATCTTGCGGCGCTGCCGATGCGCGTCACCTATCAGGATTCCTGCCATCTTCTTCACGGGCAAAAGGTCCGCGAAGCGCCGCGCAAGCTGCTGCGCGCCATCCCGGGATTGGAACTGGTTGAGATGGCCATGGCGGATTATTGCTGCGGCTCCGCGGGCTCCTACAACGTCACCGAGACGCAAACTTCGCTCGCGCTGTTGGCGGAAAAAATGAAGCACGCGCGCGCCACAAACGCGCCGGTGATCGTCACCGCAAACCCCGGCTGCCTGCTGCAAATGCGCGCCGGGGCGGAGATTCACGCGACGGGGCAGGAAGTTGTGCACGTTATGGAATTGCTCGATCGCGCGCTTGTGAAAAACCCTTAGTTCGTTTTTCTCGAAATTGAGAATCATCACTTGTAGGACAGGCTTCAGCCTGTCCCTCTTGCGGCACTTCGCCACACCAAAACCAGACAGGCTGAAGCCTGTCCTACTTTTCTCCAATCAAATATTTGCAGCCGCGCGGGCCCATCTTCGCCGAGTGTGCTGCGCCGGCGGGAACGTCGCAGCGTTCTCCGGCGCCAAACGTGCGCGTCTCGCCGCCCTGCGTCAGGGTCATTTCGCCGTCCAGGATGATGTGTGCCGTTTCAACGGCGTGCGTGTGGTCGGGATAAAAGGCGTTCGGACCGTCTTGCCAGACATAGGTGTGGAGAAATCCTTCCCCATGCAGTTGGCGTTCGAGTAATTTTTGATCGGCGGCCATTTTCTTGATCCGAGCAACTAGGCGCTCTACGCTTGCTTTTCCTTCGGACGGAACATCCCGGCGGTAATTCGAGCGACCGTGCGTCGCGGGACCATCCGCACGGATTCCGCGCCCAGCCAATTCTTGAAGCCGGAAATCACCGAAGTTTTCCCCGCCGCGAGCGCCGCGAGTCCCACATGAGCGACCTTCTCGGCGGATTCGGGAGCGCGCCGCGTGTGGTTGCGCTGCCCGGCTACCTGAAAAAATTCCGTTTCCGTGGAACCGGGACAAAGCGCGCAAACGCGGACACCGTATCGGCGGACCTCTTCCGCGAGGCCCTCGGCAAAGTGCAAATCGAACGTCTTGGTCGCGGCATAGGTCGAGATGTAGGGCACCGCCTGAAACGCGGCCGTGGAGGCCACGACCAGGATGTCTCCGCTGCCGCGCACAATCATGCCTGGCAAATAGAGATGCGTCAGGTGCACGACCGCCGTTACATTGACCTGCGTCATTTCGATGAGCCGGTCGAGCCGCGCCTTGTGAAATTCGCCATAGGCGCCAAAGCCCGCGTTGTTCACAAGCAGGTCAATCGCAATGCTCTTTTCCTCGGTGAAGGAAAAAATCTGTTGCGGGCCGAGCGGCTGCGCAAGGTCGGCAACGCAGACGAGCGTGCGGATGTTGTGCTTGGCGCTCAGTTCCGCCGCGAGGCCGGCGAGCCGGTCGCGCCGGCGAGCAGTCAGCACCAGATTCGTTCCGCCCGCCGCCAATTCCCGCGCCAGAGCCGCGCCGATCCCCGCGCTTGCGCCCGTGATCAGCGCCCACTTGCCTTGCCAGTGATTCATGCCGCCCTCCAAAGGGATTCTACAGGACGCGCGCGAATTTTAGGAGAAGACGATCCACTTTGAAAAGAGAAACTAGAGGGGCGAATTATTTGCCGGGGGAAAAACATCTGGCACAAAAGGAAACGAGTCCCCGCGTTGTTCACGCACGGAGACTCGTACCGATTCAGGTTAACTTCGATGAATATTTTAAAGCGCGGCCCGATTTCTCGAATCGCCTCGATTCAAGTTATTGGGCGGGCTGGACGGAGGCAGTTTTCGCGGCCCTCGGGTCCTGCACATCGGTGCGAGGATTCATCGAAACCACGGAATACTCGTGCTCCTTGTCATTCGACTCCGGGACGCGGAGGATCAGCTTGTCTTTGTCGATCCGGAATTCCGCCGTTTCCCCGATGGGAAGCAGGACGGGGTGCTTGTCATCCTTCGGCCTGATTCGGTAGATGACTCGGTCCGCCCGCAGGACGTACTCCGGGCAAAGCAATTCTTGCGTGCTCTTGTGCTCGCCGTCGGTTCCCAGGATTTCGCCGGCAAGAGTCTTACTGCCTTTTTCCGCTGAACCGCAAGGCGAGGATTCCATCTGGAGCAACACGCCCTTCTCGTATGATTTTTCTTTCGCTTGCGCGGAAACCACAAACAACAAGAGTCCAGCGAACATGAGGGCTTTCTTCATTGTTAAATCTCCCATTCCTTCGATTTGAATCTGGGCCGGCAGAACGTGAAGCTCAAACTACTCGAGGCAAACCATCTGACTTGTGCAGGGATAAGACCATTTTCTAACCATCTTGTTTTCACCGCGGTAGGCACGCTGATCCCCCCTGTTTTGCAACCCCTCGTATAGAAAACACCCATTTCAGGAAGAAAGCTGGATCAAGTTTTTCACCTATCCCGGCAAAGCAGCGAACTCGTGCAATGCTGAGCGGCGACCTTTTGCAATATGGATTCAACGCCCTCTATCTTTAATTGACACGGAAAATCTATCGCCTCATAATCGTTTTGCACTCCCCCCTTCCTGAAGTGACCCTTCCCTTCTATTGGTTTGATTCCTGGGATTCGTCTCGGCCACAAGCATCGAGGTCGTTAATGACATTAGCCGTCCAAGCAGTTAGTGACGCTGTTTTCCGGGCGCTCACGGAATCATCTCCGGATGGGATCGTGCTCGTCAATCAAGAGGGCCGCATCGTCCTCGTCAATTTGCAGACGGAGAAACTCTTCGGCTATGGCCGTGAAGAATTGCTCGGTCAGGCGGTCGAGACTCTGGTGCCGGAGCGGCTGCGGGGAAGGCACCGCGGCCACCGCGCCGGCTTCATGGGCCACCCGCAAGTGCGGCCGATGGGAGCGGGTCTGGAACTCTATGGCCTCCGCAAAGACGGAACGGAGTTCCCCATCGAGATCAGCCTCAGCCCCATTCAGTCGGGGGATGGCTCGCTCGTTTGCACCGCGATCCGCGACATTACGGATCGGAAACGCATCGAGGAGCGTTTGCGGCGCCTTCTCGATTCCGCGCCGGACGCCATGGTGATCGCCGGAAACGACGGACGAATTGTCCTGGTCAATACGCAGACGGAAAAACTGTTTGGATACAAGCGCGAAGAACTCCTCGGCCAACCCGTGGAGGTACTCGTCCCGGAACGATTCTGGAAAAACCACCGGGCGCATCGCGGCAACTACATGGTCAATCCGCAAGCCCGGGCCATGGGAGCCGGCAGCGAACTCTACGGTCTAAAGAAAGACGGCACGGAATTTCCCGTGGAAATCAGCCTGAGTCCGCAGCAGACGGACGAAGGCGTTCTGGTTTCCAGCACGATCCGCGACATCACCGAACGCAAGCGTGTGGATGATGCGTTGCGCCAGTCCGAAGCCAATTTCCGGGCCATGATCGAGGGCACCTATGGCGTCTATCGAGCGACGGCGGAAGGCAAGCTGCTGGTGGTCAACGACGCAATGGTGAAAATGCTTGGATACGATTCCGCCGAGGAGTTGCTGGCGCTGAACCTGGCCACGGACGTTTTCGAGAAGGGCGAGTACACCCCACTCATGTTCGACCAGCCCGGCACGCGAAAACAGTTCGCCAAATTGGAAACGCACTGGAAACAAAAAGACGGCAAGATTATTCCCGTGGAGATCAGCGGGCGCGCCGTCCGGGATGACATCGGGAAAGTACTCTATTTTGAGGTGATCGCCGAAAACGTCTCCCATGTCCGGGGCGTCGAGCAGAGGCTTCGTCACGTGCAGAAAATGGAAGCCATCGGGCGCCTTGCCGGCGGCATCGCCCACGATTTCAACAATGTTTTGGGGGTTATCGTCGCCTATTCGGAAATGCTGGTCGAGAAACTGCACGACAACACCGAGCTTTCCCCTCTCGTGACGTCCATCACCAAAGCCGTCGAGCGCGGAGGAACACTGACGCGCCAACTCCTGGCGTTCAGCCGCCAGCAGGTTCTCGAGCCGCAAGTCATCTCCATCGCGGAACATCTGGAAGGCATAAAGGACATGCTGGCGCGCGTCATCGGAGAAGACATTCAACTTGTGATTCTCCCGGGCAACCCGAAGCTTCGCGTGAAAGTAGATCCCACACAGCTCGAACAGGTGATCATGAATCTGGTGGTGAATGCGCGCGACGCCATGCCGGACGGAGGAAGGCTCACCATTGAAACCAGCGAATTCGATATCGACGAGAAATATTCCCTCCGGAACCCGGAAGCGCGTCCTGGTCTGCACAAGATGATGGCCGTGACCGATTCCGGCTGCGGAATGAGCCCCGAGGTCCTGTCCCGCATTTTCGAACCGTTCTTCACGACCAAAGAGCAAGGAAAAGGCACGGGCCTGGGCCTCGCGACGATCTACGGCATCGTCAAACAATCCGGGGGACACATTACCGCGTATAGCGAAGTCGGACGAGGCACCACCTTTAAAGTCTACTTGCCGGTCACCCACGAAGAGATCGACAAGCCTGAAGTTCCCTCCCAGGAAAGGGTCGCGCCGCGCGGGGAGGAGACGATTCTGTTGGTCGAGGATGAGGAATCGCTTCGCTCTGTCACGCAGGAATTTCTTTCGAATAAGGGCTATCAGGTCCTCGTCGCCGGAGATTTCCAGAAAGCCGTGGACGTTTCTGAAAACGATTCGCGGCACATCGACCTGCTCATGACCGATGTGGTTTTACCAGGGGCCAGCGGACCCAAGTTGGCCGATCGGCTGGCCGCCGCCCGTCCGGATATGAAAGTCCTGTTCGTTTCCGGCTACACGGCGGATGCTCTGGTCCACGGAGACCTGCACCGAACCGACTTCGCGTTCCTCTCCAAGCCGTTTTCGCTGAACGCACTGGCGCGGAAAATCAGGACCATCCTGGACTCGTAGCGCCTCTGATCTGGAAACCGTCCAAAGGCACGGTACTTCCGCCGTCAAACCCTTGCGGCCTTCGAGTTTTGGCTTCCTGAATTCAATTCTAGAAACTCGGAATGACCGCCCATTTACGTCTGGCCGGAAGTTTATGCTACTCTGATTGGGCTTTGTCCAGTGGAGAGGTGTCCGAGTGGTTTAAGGAGCACGCTTGGAAAGCGTGTGTTGGGGAAACTCAACCGCAGGTTCGAATCCTGCCCTCTCCGCCATCCTCCGCCGAGGCTTCGGCTGACTCGCCATTCTGATTTGTTCCAATAGAACAGACTTCACCTTCATCTGATGAAACAAAAGTATATTCCCCAACGTAATCGTCAGCAGGTCACGCGCGTGCCGGCCGTGGTTGAGCCGCGCGCATGGGTTGAATCGCCGCTGATCTGGAGGTCTGTGTGAAAAAAGTGGCCAGGTTTCTTCTGAAAGTGCTCGGCGGTTTGGTCGTGCTGATTCTCTTGGCCATCGTCGCCCTTAATATCTACCTGTCCACGCGCCCAGTGGCCAAAACGATGAAGGCGGCGGGCATCGTCTCCATCCCCACGCCATTTCGATTGGGACGGCCGTTCATCGACTACATGACGATCAGCGGCCCGCGTCTTTATGCGGGATACGCAAGCGAAGGCTTTGTCGGCGTCGTGGATATCGCCACGAAACAGGCCGTAACTACGATCGACGGACTCACCCGAGTTCACGGAATTGCCGTCGTTTCGGACCGCAACCTCGGCTTCGCCTCTTCGAGCGGCGACAATGTGGTGGGCGTATTCGATCTGAATACCAACAAACTGCTGCAAAAAATTCCGGCGGGGGATGACCCGGACGCGATTATTTACGACGAGCAGGCGCACCTGGTCTACGTTGGCAATCACAACGGCAAGACGGGCATGCTGATCGATCCCGCGACGCAGAAAGTGGTTGCCACCATCCCGCTCGGAGGGGAGCCCGAATATCCCCAGGCCGATCCCACGACTGGCCTGATCTACCAAAACCTCGAAGACACGAGCGAACTTGTGGTGATCGATCCGCAGAAACAAGCCGTGGTCAAGCGCTACAAACTCGATCCCGGCGAAGGGCCTACGGGCCTCGCTCTCGACGCCGCGAACCATCGCCTGTTCAGTTCCACAGGGAACAGGAAACTAATCGCGATGGACACGGAAACGGGAGCGATTATCGCTGTTCTCCCCATCGGCGCAGGAGTCGATGGCGTGGGCTACGATCCCGCCCTGCGCCGCGTCTACACGGCAAACGGCATCGGTACGATGACCGTCATTCAGCAGGATTCCCCCGATCAATATCGTGTTCTCGAAAATGCCCCGACGCATTTTGGCGGGCACTCGCTTGTCGTGGACCTCGTCACTCACCGGGTCTACGTGGCCTACTTCGGGTCGATCGCCGCGTATGATGTTGTGCCCTGAACTAATGAGGTTCCGGCGTCCCGTGGTTGCGAAGCAAAAGCAGGGGCTTGCGTTCGGAGATTCGCGGTTGTTTTCGCCGATTACAATGGATGCATTCACCCCATGAATTGTCCTCGGCGGATATTAGAGATCGACAGTGATGGAACAAAGCGTGCAAGGTCGTGGATGTCACCGGGGTTAGAGCGCGTCTTGAAGAAGCCTTGTGTCCACAAAAGCGTCAAACACTCCGTAAGGCCTAAGATCCTTCGGCACACCGAGAGCGGCGTGAATAAGCCGTACAGCCCCATGCCACTCTTCTTCGGACATTGGTCCAAGCATGTCATCTGCATTTACGAAGTAGAGGAATACCAGCACACTCGGCAGATCGTTGACTCGCTTCAAGAAGTACTGGTGGGCAAGCCGGTTCGCGTATTGATAGAACAGATTGCTCCAAGCCGCCGTCGCTTTCGGGGCGTAAAACCGCCTCGCCTCTGTGAGGCTTTTGTCGATCAGGTCCTTCGATATCGCTGAAGCTTTGGTGCCCGGTGAAGCGGCTTCGGGAATGTGGGCCTTAGCCTCAATAAAGAGTGGGTGCCCTTCCGACGTAATTCCCAAGGCATCCCACACCGGTCCGCGAGCTGGCCAGAATTGTTCAAGAGGCGTCTTGAGAGTGGCGATGTCAATCCTTGCCTTAACCAGCGCATTCCGATCCCGATACTCTTTAAAGTCCTCCTTTTCGAGTGGGGAATTCCATGTGACGGAAGCTCGCGGCCCAATTGCTCCGCTCCGCCGGAGCGCACTCAATAGAAGTTGTGACTTCCGATTCACCGCAACCTGCAGCCACCGCTTGCTGCCCGCCGACGCGTAGCTCATCGTGTTGTACCTCGTCCTGATCTCAAGCTAACCAATTGCGCGCGTAGCCCAGCCCGGCGCGAGTTCTGGCTTCAAACTTCACTTAGAGTCCTAATGCGTCCGAAATGTGTTCCATTCGCTGGTGTTCAGTTCCATCGCGCAATACGCTTCAAAAAGATACAGTTCCAGCGGATTCGATATTTCGATGAATGCGACGTTGGAATCCAAAAGCAGCTGTTGCGCTTCGTCAAACGCTTGCCGGAACGCGGGATTTTTCATCGCCTCGTTCCGTGTCGTCTCGTGGGCTATTTTCTCACATGCCATTCGATACGCCAGGCTTGCATCAAAATGCGTCTTGCCCATGCCGTGCTGGCGTAGCCGTCCGACGACACCGCGCGAAATGCCAACGTAAAATGGCTTGTCATGGCGCAGAAGGACATAGCACCCCGATAAATCGTGAACTTGCCCTAGCCGTCGCAGCATTGTTTTGAGCCCAATGCCGTACGTACAGAATTCATTCAAGGTCCGCGGCTCCGCAATCGCCGCACGCATTCGCGCCATGTGATTGGGTAAGATAACAGCAGCAATGTCAGCAAAATTGCTTGCGCAATCATCAATCATTCCCGCCTCGCGATTCCATTTTCCGTCTGTGGGCGGCGAACTGCCAGCGGATAACGCGATAGATTAGCTTAATCAGTGACTAACAGACTGGGAACTGTAGAGGTGCGTGCCGGGTGCCCCATCCTTCGCGCCTCGCGAAGGGTCGGGTTTCTAATGTCGGGGAATAAGGTAGAAACTCAGCGCTTCGGAGGTTCGATTTTTTCCTTGCCTGGCGCGAGACCGCCGAGTACCTCTGCGATTTGTTGGGCCACTTTGCCGGTTTGGGCTAGTGCTTGAAATTGCTTGTAAACGTCTGATGCGTCTCCTTGTTTACGAGGCCCGACAGCGCAGACCACGACAAGCTGCTTCTCGTTGTAGATTCGGTAGATCACGCGGTGTGCCGCGAATTCGTGCTTCCAGTAGAGATTCAGCGGAGAACGCAGAGGAAGTCCGTAACCTTGAGGGTCCGTTGCCAGCTTTTTCGTCAAAACTTTCTTGAGCTTATTTTTTATGCTTCCGTCCAGAGTCTTTACGTCCCCGAAAGCATCGCTGGTGAATACGATGGAATACTTGGGCTCGGCTCCGCTCAAGGTTCGCCAAAGACCTCTTCCATCGTGTGAAGACGGCCGGCGCGGACATCCTCATTAAGGGTCTCAGCGAGTTTCAGCAGACGATTGGTAAGCTCGCGGTCGGCGAGGATTTCCAGCGTGGCGAGAATGGACTCGCGTTCCCGCATCAAGGTATCCAGCCACTCCTTGTCCACCAGGTATTTCGATTCCTGCCTGCGATTCTCGATGAGGACCACCTTGCCGCCCTTCGCCGCCTTCATGTAACTTTTCAAACGGCCGCGAAGGCTTGTCGCGGACACTTTTCTTACCGTCACGGCGCCAGCGTCATCCATGATTCTTCTCCAAACGTACGTTTAAACATACACAATGTACATTAAGAGTATGCAGCCGGCATGGCCCATTGTCAAGCTGCATGGCTCTCCTCCCCACCTGTTTAGCAATGCCCCCCTTGGGACAACGCCTAGCCGGGTGCCACGCGCCCCAGGCTCGCCACGATGAGAGTGGGCGGTGCATCAGCTTGATGTCTCTTGACACCCCCTATTTAAGCGCCTACGTTGGGGTTATGGAAGTGAATCTCAATCCCGAACTTCAGGCAAAGCTAGCCCGTATCGCCGCAGAAAATGACAGCGGGGCTGAGGAATATACCCGGCAACTCATAGAGCATTACCTTGACCATGACGCGTGGTTCCGCGAAAAGGTTAAGAGAGGGCTGCGCCAGCTCGACCAGGGTGAGTTTGTGACCCACGACGAAATTGGTTCCCGCATCGATCAGATGTTCCGCTCGTAAATTCAG
>JBGQJJ010000034.1:0-14167 GCA_041498955.1 Terriglobia bacterium | reverse complement strand
GACTATTTCCTTTCTTTTTTCAGCCGGGAAAGATGGCCATCAAAACGTTGATCGGCTTTCCGTATCAGGTCTCGGTAGAAGCGCTTTTGGCTCCCGCCCGACTTGTCTCCCGCCACAAGAAAAATCGCCCTTCGCCTAGGATCGAAGGCGAAAGCCACCCGCCATTCACCATCTGCCGCACTGAATCGCAATTCTTTCATGTTCGCGTGTTGGGAGCCGCTGAGCGTGTCCACACGGGGTCGTCCTAACTGTGGCCCAAACTGCTCCAAAACCAGCGACAGTGCCAGAATCTCGGTCTGCACATCTTCCGGCAGCGCCTCGAATTCCGGCTCGAATTCATCGGCCATCTCAACGACCCATTTCACATCCCTAATATGGCATGGAATACATTATGGCGTCAACTCCATATTGTGGCGCTGTTGTAGCTATAGCGGGGTCGAACCTTCTTATATGTACCGTATATGGTACACTTTGACCCTGCAATGAACTCAAACAAACACTGGAAAAACACGAACCACAGTGGGTCTACCTTCGATAGCTTCCTCGAAGAGGAGGGAATTCGGGAGGAAGTCGAGGCCGTCGCAATCAAGCGGGTTCTGGCGTGGCAATTCGAACAGGCTATGCAAGAACAGCAGAAAACCAAACAAGAGATGGCGAAACAGCTTCACACGAGCCGGTCACAACTGGATCGCCTGCTTGATCCTCGCAATGTCTCGGTGACACTCGATACGATCACTCGGGCGGCACGGGCGCTCGGCAAACGTGTAATCATTCGCGTAGCCGACGTGAAAGCAAAGCGAGCGTAATCCGCGTCTGCCTACCGTCTGCCTGATCGCAAAGAAAAACTTGGGTCCAACTTGGGTCCAACAACTGCCAAATTAGGTCCAAAACCGTGTACCATGACGTAGAACAAAGCTAGACGGACCAACAAGATAGATTTTTTGCAACTGCCTTGGGCGCAGGAGGCCTCCGGTTCAAATCCGGACGCCCCGACCAAACCTTTCAAATACTTAGCCGAGCGATCCATTAGTTCACCTGACCCACTGTGCCCATTTTTGTGCCCACTGCTTGTTCGCTAGCAGCCTCAATTAAACCGTTGATGCGGAAGCTCTCCAGCTTCGCGGCGGCCAATCGTTTCTGTTCTGCTGCCGGATGGACGTATCGCATGGTCATCGTTATTGAAGTGTGGCCCAGCATTGCGCTCAGAGTTGGGAGATCGACTCCAGCTGTAACCGCTCGTGTTGCAAATGTGTGGCGGAGGTCGTACAAGACAAAATGCGGCTTGATAACAGCACTGCGGATTGCGGCATTGTGCCCCTTACGCACGCAGCCTATGGGGTGATCTGGGTGTTTCTCCGATGGAAATACATAGCTTGCCTTGGCCGTCTTGGCTCGTCGCTTCTGCGCTGACCACACCGCCTCAGTCATGGTGACGGTCCGGCGCGCGGCTTTGGTTTTGCCAAATGGGTTGAAGATGGAGCGCGCGACAAAGTCGATGTTCTCAACTCGAATGCGAAATACTTCCTCGGGTCGCAGCCCTGTGTCTAGGATTGTCGGAGAGGATCTTCAATTTTGGCGTCACGGTCCCTTTCGGATCCACCACAGAACTTTTCCTACAATCTGCCACTTCCTGTCTTTTTCCACGGTGACGGGGCTGTAATCGCGATTTTCCGATTCCAACAAGTGAACTCCGTCGGCCGCGATAAACCGCGCCAGGGAAAGGCCGTTCTGGCGGTGCCAGGCCACCACAATTTTTTGGTTCAACTCTTCTGGATTCGTCTGCGAACCATCCACCGCCACAATGTCCCCGTCGTTAATGAGCGGGCTCATGGAAGTCCCCTTCACGCGAAGGCAGTTGGTCTGCACGGGGTCCGGACACCAGAACGCGGGGGCCGCGATCATCTCTTCCGCCATGGCACTGTCAAAATCGGCAAATTGGCCGCCCGTCTGTCCGATCGTGCCCACTTGCACATCGAGCAAAGGAACCGCGACCATTTGCATTTTGGGAGCGCCGATGGGTCTCTTCCTCTTCACGCCGCTTCCGGCACGTACGATTTCAAAATCCGCGGACGTTGTCATGCGCGCGATGGCGCGCGTGCCGGGAAACATCTGGCGGAGGTCGGAACTCTTCAGGCCGGCTCTGGCCAAGAACAGCCAGCAGTCGGGCTGGCCGGCCATATTCCCGAGCTGGATAAAACATCTGGAAGTGGGTTCCTGCTTTCCAGTTTCCCAGCGCGAAACGGCCATCGCGGAATAGTGCAATCGGGAACCAAATTCGGATTGGCTCAGGCCAAGGCGCTGCCGAAGACTGAGGATTGCGTTCGACCATTGTGGAACATTCAAATCTTGCAGCATCTAGGCCACCTACTGTGCCAATAATTTCTCTCGTAGCTATGTATATATCTTAAATATTAAGGATTCCACAAGAGGATTCTTCAAGAGTTTTCTAGGGCTGCATGCAATAGCGCTCTGAGAGCTTGCCGATTCCCCGACGGGACGCGCTTTCAGGTCGTCATACAATTCTATCGTATGCGACTTTTTGGCTTCGGAGGGCCCTTACGGTCTTTTGAACTCAATCCCGGAGAAAGAGTCAATCCATCTCCGTGCAGCCGGCATTCAGCGCAAGACTCTGGCAACCCCGAAATTCCACCGTGAAACCTTTGCGTGTTACTCTGCGTAGTATGAATGTGCCCGAAGCAGCCGCAAGTTCAAATGGATTTGCAATCCGCGCGGAACGCGTCTCGCGCCATTACAAGATGGGAGAGGCGCTGATCCGCGCCGTGGATGAAATTTCGCTCGATGTCGGCGTATGTGAATTCCTGGCGCTGCTCGGGGCCAGCGGCTCGGGCAAATCTACATTGCTCAATCTGATGGCTGGGCTCGACCGGCCCACTTCCGGGGCTATCCTCGCGCTTGGGCGCGACCTGGCGACCATGTCGAGCCAGGATTTGGCGACGCACAGGAACCGGACGATCGGAATCGTGTTTCAATCCTTCCAATTGCTTCCCCGAATGACATTGGAGGAGAACGTCGAACTGCCACTCCGTCTGGCGGAATTGCCGCGCGGCGAACGCCCTGCACGCGTGCGAGAGGCACTGGAGCGCGTCGGCCTCGCCGCGCGAACCAGGCACCGCCCCACCGAGCTTTCCGGTGGCGAGCAGCAACGCGCGGCCATCGCCCGCGCCCTCGTCAACCAGCCGAAGATCCTGCTTGCGGACGAGCCCACGGGAAATCTGGACACCAAAACAGGCGAGGAAATCATGAGTTTAATCGCGCAGATTCACCGGCCGCCGTCAGGCCCGGGAAGAACCATCGTCATGGTGACGCATGAGCGCGTGCTGGCCGAGCGATACGCGGACCGCATCGTGACGCTATCGGACGGAGCTATTTCGCGCGAGGAGCGCTTGCGATGAAACTTGGGGACTTGACTGAGCTCGCCGCTCGAAATTTGCGTGAAGCCGTGCTTCGCAATTCGCTAACAACGCTCGGCATTTCCGTTGGAGTGGCTTCGCTTGTGGCGCTGCTCTCGCTGGGAGTGGGATTGCAACAGCTCGTGGACCGCTCGGTCGCGCGCGCCGGATTGTTCGACACGATTTCGGTGCGGTCCCGGCAGAGCGCGCCCTTCGGCCAGCCCGGTGGCGGACGGCGCAACCCGCGCGACGCCGCGGACCTGGCGCCCCCGCGCCCGCTCGATGACGCGGCGAGGAGGGAGTTTGCCGCGCTGCCCAACGTTGTGGAAGTGAATCCGGAAGTGCGATTTACTGCCGAGGCGCGGCGCGAGCCGATCAGTCAACTCGTGATGGTGTCGGGAATGGCGGCATCCTCGCAATCGAGCGGGACGCTTGACGGCTTGAACGGGCATTTCTTCTCGAGTCCCGACGCGGAGGAAGCCATCATTCAAGGCGATCTGGCCAAGCGGCTGATCAATCTCGGACAAGCGCCGAATTCGCTTCTCGGCCAGGAAATTACGTTGCGATTTGCGCAGCGACAGGCGCTTCCGCCGCCCTCCGAGCAGGCTCCCACGGACGCTCCCAATCAGGCGGTTGGCCCGGATGAAGAGGCCATGGGCTTTTCGATTGTGCCCAGCGAGAAGAAATTTCTCGTCGTAGGAGTCACTCCGGCTTCCGACTCGGGCGGCGGCCCGGTCGGCTTCAACAATGCGGGAATGTATCTGCCGCTCGCCGTGGCCGAAAAGCTCCAGGTCGTGCAGCAAGGGGACTTGCGTGACATGGCGCGCTCCAATGCGGCGGAGGGCAGGCGCTACGCCGCCCTGAACATTCGCGCCAGCAGTCCCACGGCTGTGGCGCAGATCGAGGCCAGCGTCACGCACATGGGATTCGCGGCGTTTTCGTTGATCGACGTCACGCGCAACCTGCGCACATTTTTTGCGATCTTCGATATGTTCCTGGGAATTTTCGGGAGCCTGGCGCTGGCGGTCGCCTCGCTGGGAATTATCAACACGCTGGTCATGGCCATCCTCGAGCGCCGCCGCGAAATTGGAGTCCTGAAGGCCTTGGGCGCCGCGGATCGCGACGTGCGCCAATTGTTTTTCGCCGAGGCCGGCGTGATGGGATTGGCGGGTGGTTTATTTGGCGTGCTGCTCGGATGGGCAATCGGCCGGGCCATTCAATTCGCCACCATGATTTATCTGAAACGGCAAGGCGTGAATCCCCCGAACATCTGGTCCGTTCCGTGGTGGCTGGTGCTCGGCGCGATAGGCTTCGCGGTGGTGGTCAGTCTGGCGTCCGGGATCTATCCCGCCTCAAGGGCGGCGCGACTCGATCCGGTGGAGGCGCTGCGGTATGAGTGAGGCGTGATTCGTGAAAACCCTGATCGGAAGCAAGTTGTTCAGAATATCTGATTTTAGTTGGCAGGACGTGGCTGCGGGTCTTACACAAATTACGAATCACGAGTCACAAATCACTTGTGCGAAAAGGCAGAAACTCCCAACCAGGAATGCGCACTGTTGCAAGGCAATGTCTCGTACAAAAAAATAGCCGGGATGCTCAGCTGAGGGGCCGGAGCATCCCGGTCTTCCCTGTCCGCCTCCGCAGGTGGCGGGCAAGACTCTTACTACGCGGCGTGTTCGTCGCCGCGCAGAAACTCGTATCGTTCGATTTGGGCTACCACTCCGATGCGGCCCGGCTCGTCCACTTCGGCGCGCTTAATGCGGCCGAGGCAGCGAACCTTGACGGGGCCGGCGAGCGTGATTTCATGGGGTAGCGTCAGCAGTATCTCCACGGGCGAACCGCTGGAGACCTCCTTCGGCAGAAAGAAATAGACCCCGCGCGAACTCACGTCCCGAGATTCCGTCGTAGCTTCACCGATCGCCGAACCGCTGGTCCAGCGAACGATCATGGGTAGCCGAATCTGAAACCGCTGTGTCGCGCGTCGCTCTTCGGCTGTCAAAGTGTCTTCCTCCTGATTTGCACCGTTACTGTTCACGCTTACGAGATTACGTTTGGGGGATGAAACGCTCAATAGCGCGGGAGTCCCGATTCGAGGGGGGTAATTTGGTACGCGGGTACTAGGATGCAAGGGCAGCCGAATCAAACTAGGCGTAGTCTCTCAAACGCCCGGAAATAGCAGAAAGGAAAACAATTACACGCAGCCTCTCCGAGGCACAACTCGATCCATATCTCCCGGTTTCGGCGCCGAAACCACCGGCGCATGCCAGCCCGGCCAAGGCAACGCCCTGGGGTTCGGAATCCACGGGGGCTTATGCGCCCTGGTAGGGCGCAGGGAATCCCCCTCCGCCCTTTCAGGGCGGAACCTATACCTGGGTCCATTTCCCCGGGCGTTGCCCCGGGCTGGCGCCCTCCGCACCGGTGGCGCGGCGCCGTGGCCCTGGTTTCAGGCGAATGAGACTCCCAAAAGGCGATCTATGAGGTCGTCCGGATAACCTCTAGGTAGGAAAGGATTTTGAAAAGCTAAGCCTGATCGATGAGGCGATGGTGGATGGCGTAGAGAGCCAGCTCCAAGCGGTCGGAAACGCCGAGCTTATCGAAGATATTGTGCAGATGGTTTTTTACGGTCTGCTCGCTGATGAAAAGCTTTTCGCCGATTTCCTTGTTGCGGTAGCCCTGCGCGACCAGCTGGACGATTTCTTTTTCGCGGTCGCTGAGCAGCGGCTTCTCGCGCCGCGGGCCGCCGTCGGAGGACTTGGAAAACGCCTTCATGACTTCCGCGGTCATGTGATTATCGAGCCAGATCTCGCCGCTGTGAACCTTGTGGATGCTGCGCACCAGCAGGTCCGTGGCGGATTGCTTCAGCACCACGCCCCGCGCGCCCAGGCGCATCGCGCGGACCACGTCGCGATCATCTTCGGCGGCCGTGAGCACCACCACGCGTGTGGGCAACTGGTCGAAATTCACTTCCTCGAGGACGGCGAGACCGTCCTTGTCCGGCATGCGCAGGTCGAGCAACAGAATGTCAGGCTTAAGTTTAGCCAACATTTTGATGCAATCGTTCCCGTTCGAAGCCTCGCCCACAATGGTGATTTCATCGTCGCCGTCGAGCAGTTTGCGCAGACCTTCACGGAAGATGGCGTGGTCATCGGCCATCAGGACACGGATTTGTTGTTTCGTCGTTTTGGCCATATCAGCCGAGAGGGACCTCGATCGTCAAACGTGCGCCATGACCAGGAGTGGATTCCACCGTCAACACACCACCAACGCTGCGCGTTCGCTCCTTGATGGAAATCGGCCCCAGCCGGAGGCGGTCCAACTCATCCCCGGTAAAGCGGCCGGCGAAGCTAAAGCCTTCCCCGTTGTCGTCCACCACCAACACTACTTCGCCTTCATTCTGCCATAGTTTTACCACGACGTGTGAAGCATGCGCATGTTTTTTCACATTGTGTAACGATTCTCTATAGATCTGAAATAGGTCCCGGCAGATGCGGTCCGGAATCTGCAGCTCGGCGGCATCGATGAGCAAATCCAGGGCCAGCGCGGATTCATTGCGAAATCGCTCGGCAAAGCCCCGCATCAAGTCAACTAAGTCGGCGCTCTGGACCCGGAGCGGGCGCATGTCGGTGACCATGCGGCGGAGCTCATCTGTCTCATTCCGAACTGTTTGTTGCAAGGAGGAGAGTCCCCCGACCGCCTGGTCCGCATCAGTGCGCACCTTGCGCCGCAAGACGTCAAGCTGTATATCCACACTGAGGAGGGTTTGCAGGATCCCGTCGTGAATTTCCCGGGAGATGCGGCTGCGTTCTCCTTCGATCGCGTGCGCGCGGATGTGACGAAGCAGGAACAGGTTCTGTAGCGGCTGCCCTAGATGGCGGACGATCCGCTCCAACCATTGCAAATCCTGGGGGAGGAAGCGCCGGCGCGCGTTGCCGAGCATGAGGCGGCCCACGGGGTGGCCCCCAAGGTCGAGCGTGACCCCCAGGACCGAGCGCCAGCCAAGCTCCTGCCGCATGGGGCCCGGCAGGCGTGGCAGATCCTTCAGACGGCGCCCATCGTTCCGATTCCAGCCGAAACCCTCGCCGGCTCCCTCCAGCTGATTCCAGCACACGCTGGCGTCCGGCTGGTCGAGCAGGAAGCCGTCGCTGCGATTCACGGGGACGTTTTCCGGCGTCAGGCGCGAATCGTCACCGGTGCGGTATCTCCAAACAAAAATGCGCTCGATGTCGGTATCGCGAAACGCCAGGATCGCCTCTTCGCAGTCAAAAGCGCGAACCAGTTCGCCCAGGACGAGCCGCAGCGATTCCGCCATGCCGCGATCCACTTCCAATTGCCCGGTGAGTTGGGCGAGAAACTCCTGTTCGGTGGCGTGGCGCCTCTGGCGGCTGCCAAGGAATGCGATGCCCGCCCCGGCGGCAAAGGTTCCAGTGGAAAGCGCAATCCAGGAGACCATCTGGTTCCACGCCAGCGGGCCGTTGATGGCCGTTCGAACCAGAAGAGCGAGCGTTACGATCCCAGCCAGCATTACGGAGCGCCGCGTCCCCACGCGAATCCCCGAAGCCAGGGCCACGAACAGGTAGACGAACCAGAATGCCACTACGGATCGAGTCAGGATCAAGAACACGGCAAGCGCGCCCAAATCGAGGGGAAGAGGAAGAGGTAACTCTCCGATCCATTGCAGGTTTTGCACCAGCGCCAGGATCAGCGACACGATCAAGTAGGCAGTCACGAACAGGACGGCATGCGGGCCGCGCTCGGAAGGAGGGCGGTCCAATAAATCGACCAGAGCCAGCACCATGAAAATAGGACGGGCGTAGGCAATTTGCCGCTCCAGGTGACGCCGCTCGGCTGCGTGGGGTTGCATAGATTGGGCGAGGCAGTAATTCGAACGAGAATTAGTCTAACAAGACTGGCACGCCGCGCAAGCCAGGCTTTCCTGGCCTGCAACTCCCGCGAATTGAGCCGCCGAATATTTTCAGCCCGGCGCACGATTTTTTGCTGAAATCCACAGGTTTGGAGCGATAATGTCGAGCCTTGGCGATCCTCCGTGGGGTAAGTCGATTGGAACACCGCTACACGCGAAATGAAGTGGAACGCATGATGGGCGTCACTCGCCGCGAGCTAAATTACTGGACTCGCTTGCGACTGGTCCTGCCGCGGGCTCGCTGGGGCGAGCGATTTTTCGATTTTTCCGATCTTGTGGCGTTGGAGACGATCAAGCGGCTGGCGGCCCGAAAAGTTCCGGCGAGGCGCATTCGACGCGCCATGACGATTCTCCAAACCGAATTGGGAACGGCGAGCACGCCGCTTTCGAAATTGCGCATTTCCACGAATGGAAAACAGGTGGTCGTGTATCCTCCAATGGCGACGGCGCGTCCCATTGAGCCGCTGACCGGACAATTCGTGCTGAACTTCGAGACGGCGGAACTGGCCAAGAAAATTCATGCCATGGCGTCGCGGTCGGCGGAGGAATGGTTTGAATTTGGCATGATGTGCGATTCCGACACCGAATCGCTCGACCAGGCCGCTCAGGCGTATCGAAAAGCGGTCGACGCGGCGCCGGAATGGGTGGAAGCGCGCATCAACCTCGGAACCGCGATGTATCAACTGGGCCATATGGAAGAGGCGCTGGAACATTTTTCCATGGCCGTGAAATTTGAACCGCAAAACGCGCTGGCGGAATTCAATCTCGGCTGCGTGCTCGAACAGCTGGGGAATACCCCGGAAGCGATCCTGCATCTTTTGCGAGCCGTCGAGCTGGCACCGTCGCTCGCGGATGCTCACTTGAATCTGGCTTTGGCCTATGAGAAAAACGGACAGGTGCACAACGCGCTTCGGCACCTGTCGCTGTATTTGCGGTACGAACCCAGCGGCCCGTGGGCCGAGTTTGCGCGCTCGCGGATCGACCAATACCGGCGTCCCAGCCCGTCGCCCCCGGCCGGAAAGTTGACCCCATTTCGGAGAATCCATTAGCCCGGCGGGAGCCCGACTGCCGGCGCGATGCGGATGATATTTTTATGTGACTCGCGTCCCAGTACGTGGTAAGACCTATGTAGATAATGTTGGGTCAGAGAGTTATTCGATTGGATCGACGTTGATCCGAACAGATTGTGAACTGATAAAAATTCGAGAAAGCCAAATCTGAAAGGACAAAAAAATGATCATTGGGGACCACTTGCGGGCGATCCGCGAAGAAAAGAAATTTTCGCAAGGGGAAATCGAAAAACGAACGGGACTGCTTCGGTGCTATATCTCCCGGGTGGAAAACGGGCACACCGTCCCCGCCGTGGAAACGCTTGAGAAATTCGCCCGAGCCCTCGAAGTGCCTCTGTACCAGCTCTTCTACGACAGCGACAAACCGCCTGCCCTGCCCAACATTCTGAAGCGCAAGAGTGCGGGAGAAATCGCCTGGGGCAGTTCGGGCAAGGACGCTCGAATGCTCGAGAGGTTTCGCCAGCTCCTGAGCCGCACCAAGGAAAGCGACCGGAAATTGCTGCTTTTCATGGCCCAGAAAATGGCGCGGGGAAAAACAGCGGCACACGCAGCCGCGGAGTAACTTCTCGGACTCGGAAAATTGTTTTCCGGCTACTGAGCGCGCGGCGGCGGATCCTCGCGGTCGATCAGAGGGACTAACGCGCATGTGGCCAGCGTGAATCCGCCGAGAACGGCGAAGCTCGTCTTGAAAGAGCCGGTTAGATCGGCCAAGTGCCCAACGAGCGGAGCGCCACCCAGAATCATGAGAATGCCGAGCATGTTCACGAACCCCATGGCCGCCGCTGCCCGGCCTGGAAATAAAACAGCGGCGCGCGAAAACATGGCGGCATAGGGGATTCCCACGCCGATCCCGATGAGGACAACCGCCGTCAAAGCTGTAATCAGGGAAATCGACGCGGGCAGAAGCAGGAAGCAACCGAGCGCGGTCATGACCAGGCTCCCGGCAAACAGCGGACGGATTCCCATGTGCCGGCGCAGCGCTCCTCCCAGAGGGCGCGACACGATGCCAAGGAGCAACACGAGCGAGCCGATCATTCCCGCCCGCGTGGCGGGAACCTTCATGACCTTCACCAGGAGAACGACCACCCACGAGCCAATAACCACGGACATGCCGAAGGTAGCCATCTGAAACAGGCCCAGAAGCCAAAGTTGCGGGGCGAGCAGCATGGCAAGGAATTTCACGGGAGGTGAGGGAGGAAACTTCACGAGTGGCGCCTTGGCTATCCAAATGACCGCCGCCACCAGCACCATTCCCGCGGAAATCAAAAACGCCGCCCGCCATCCAGCCGACTTGTAAAGCTGCGGCACCGCGAAAATCACAAATCCGGCGCCGAGTTGGATGGAACCGCCGAAAAATCCCTGTGCCACATGCAACCGAGGGCCCGCGCACCCTTCGTGAATATAGCGCGCCCCTCCCACAAAGCAGACGCCGGTTCCCATGCCCGTGAAAATCTTGCAAAAAAGCAATTGCCAATAGGCTCCGGCCGCGGCCATCAGAAAGTTCCCCGCCGCCACCCACAGCAAGGCGATGAGGAGCATGCGCCGGGAACCGAAGCGGTCGACAAGGTAGCCCCCGGGAATTTGCATCCCGGCGTGAGTCAGGAAAATGCCGGTAGTCAGAAACCCTGCCAGCGCGTTGTTGAAGCCGAACTCGCGCATCAACGCAGCCGCCAGCGGGGCGTGATTCGTGTAATTGGCGGAATAGGCGAACGCGGTAATACAGCCGCAAACGATCGCCACTCGCTGCGCGGATTCGGAAAGCGGCGAGATTTTCACTGCGCTCGCGGCAGGAGGACCTTGCAATGCGCTCACGGGCGGCCCCGTTGCACCTGGATTTTTCGGGAAATTGTCGGCGTTTTTCCGGCAAGAGTCATTTAGTTTGGAGTTCCTATTTTTTGCCACGCTGAAAATGGGCTTGATACTACACTGGAGCCGCTGCCCGCGCCAGAGCGTTTCGCCGCGACAATGTTCAACTCTTGCGAAACGTATCGGTTGAAACCCGGGAACGCCAATCGGGAGATTGGCGTTCCCAGGGGGACATCACAAAGACATTTCGCTGGAGCGCAACGCCAGAGCCAGGACCGCGCCGACTATGCAAAGAAGCGACA
Source organism: Terriglobia bacterium (assembly GCA_041498955.1). Classification (GTDB taxonomy): domain Bacteria; phylum Acidobacteriota; class Terriglobia; order Acidiferrales; family UBA7541; genus Palsa-360. The sequence goes on along the minus strand of JBGQJJ010000034.1, from coordinate 2,658 downwards.
TTTGAATTTCGCCGGCCAGGAGCCAACCGCCGTGACCGACGATCCACCCGAGAAGGTAGCCGCCGAATGCGGCGCCACCGTACAGGCTGGTGACGAACATTCCAGAGCCGCGGCTAGAAAGGCTGCGGCGCAAAGCCTTCACGTGATACCCAGCCAGATTCACGTACAACACGGCGCTCCCCGTGACTCCGTAGATGCAGGTCAGAATTTCACGTGTCAACATGGTTGGTGAAACCTGGAAAAAGAGATAGCCGAGGACGGCGATGGATAGCAGCGACCCGCTCAATACCAGTTTGGGTGAATAGCGGTCCCCAATCCAGCCGCAAGGAATCGAGGCCAGCGCCCCCACACCGAAGAAGCCGATGACTTTTCCGGCATTGATCGGCGAATAGTGGAGGGTTTCGCGGAGAAACGTCGGATAGAGCCCGAGAAATCCATACATGCTTAGGCCGTGGATGACGCTCAGAATCGTGAGGATCACGGTATTGCGATTCGCGAGGCTCGCGGCGCCTCCGCTATCCGCTTCGACTTCGGCAGCGCGGCGCGTATCGCTGAACCAGGGGCGCACCGTGGCGGCGATCAGAACAACCATTACAAAACCAAATGCTCCAAATGAGAGCATCGGCGCGTGCCAGGAGTTGTAGGACTGCCGAAGTTTCCCGGCCAAGTATGGCCCGAGAAATCCGCCGATGCCGTAGCAGAAATTGACGGAGCCGATGGCGGCGGAGCGATACCCCGAAAAATAACTGGCGGCCAGCGCGAACATCGACGTGGCCAGCATGGACATGCCGATGCCTTGCGCCGCCAGGCACACAAGCATGGTCCAGAATCCGGGCACGACCGTGGTGAGCGCTGTGGCCGCGGAAAAAATAACGATGCCCGTCAGCAGAACCAATTTTCGCGAGTAGCGCGCGAGCAGGTAACCGGTCGGAAGGCCGCCGAGTCCGAGGCCTAAAGTGAAAATGGTCGAGAGCAGTCCGGTATCGGGGAGGGAAAAGCTGAACGCTTTGCGAATGTCGGGGGCCAGGACCGGAAACAGGTAGCGGTCCGCAGCCATAAGGATGTAGGAAACCAGAAGGACGCAATACATCGCGATGGCAATGCCACGCGCGTTGGCCGAACCTTCCAGGGTGGTTGATTGAGTTACGGCGGCTTGGTCCTGAATTGTCTTATCCTCCCGTTTCAGAGAGTGACATCGAATCTGCTGCGCTATCAGGACGTGGCGAATGGTTCGCCGGGATTATGCCTTCCGTGCGGTCACTTCTTATTTTCCAGAATAATCTTCATGCGCTGGTCTTCGTCGGATTCCAGCATACCGATCGCTTTTTCCAGGTCGAGAAGCGGGACGACGTGGGTCACGAGCGGCTTGAGTTTAAGCACACCCCGGGCCACCAAGTCAATCGTGGGCGGATAATCTTCGCCCTTCGCCGCGCGGGTGTTCACGATGTTGAGTTCCTTATAATACAGCTGGTAGAAGGGCAAGATAGCCTGCGTGGCCGACGTAATTCCGAACAACAATAGTGTTCCGCCCAGCCGCGCCATGTTGATTGAGTCGGCAAGCGCGGAGGTGACGCCTGTGCATTCTATGACAAAATCGGCGCCGTGACCGCCTGTAGCTTCCATCACTCCACGCACGGCTTCCGGCCCGCTGGACAAGGTCACATCGGCGCCGAGCCCTTGCGCGAGGTTTCGCTTATAGGCGCTGCGCGTAATCCCGATCACCGGATAGGCTCCCCAGGCCTTGGCCAGTTGCACGTGAATTTGTCCCGCGACTCCCAAGCCCACGACAACGACTGATTGACCGGGGAAAACATTCATGCGGTGGTGGCCGTGCATGCAGGTGGTCGCGACCTGGATGAGCGGCGCAACGTTGCTATCGATCGAATCCGGCAGGGGATATACGTGACTGCGCGGAGCCACGAGGTAATCCGCGAATCCACCGTTGGAATCGCGTCCGACGAGAGAGCCGTTGGGGCAGAGGTTGGTCTGGCCCGCGCGGCAATTCAAGCACATGCCGCAGTAAATGGCCGGGTCGACGATCACGCGATCGCCGCGATGGAGCGTGGCGTCTCCTCCGTCGACGACCTCGCCGATCATTTCATGGCCCATGATCAGCGGGTGGCGCACGGGGATCGCGCCCTCGTAGATGTGGAGATCGGTTCCGCAGACGCCGCTATGGGTCACTCGGACGAGGACCTGGTTATGTCCGAGAACGGGCCGCTCGACTTCCGCGAGGCCCAAATCGCGGGGCCCTCGCAGGACCATGGCTTTCATGAGAGCTGCTTTCGTCAATCCGCGGCCTTGCCGGAACCAACGGCCTTGCCCGGAAGAGTGGCGCTGACGACGTCGCGAAATTCCTCGTCCGTCAGCAAGCGTTTGCGCTGGAGCGAGAATTCCTTGATGGCGGCGACCACTTTCATCGCTTCTTCTTCGTTGAACTGAACGCCGAGCTTTCTCATGCCCCACTTCACCGAGTCGATGCCGCTGCCCTTGCCGAATACGACGCTGACCGGGGCTTGCCCGACCACGTCCCAACGGAACGGGAAAAGTTCCGTGGCATTTTCGACGCCGCAGTTTTCAAACCAACTGGCGATGATGCCGGACTCGATCTTGAAGAGCGAGTCTCCCACAACTTGCCGGTTAGTCGGAACAGCGTGG
>JBGQJJ010000033.1:0-14333 GCA_041498955.1 Terriglobia bacterium | reverse complement strand
CCCTTCCAGAAAAAAAACGTTGTACGCGATCAGCAGCGACCACAAGGACGTGGCCTCCGCATCCGGTTGCGCCTGGCGAAGAAAGAACCACACCGCGACGGGAAGCGCGAGGATGCACAGACTGAGGTACACGCGCCCCGCGGTCTCAATGGGAAACAGCCGCATAAGCACGGCGAGAGATGCGTCCATGCCGAGATAGGGATAAGCCCCCCAATCGGATCGGTAGAACTGTTGGAATAAAAACTGTGGGTCGCTCAGGTGCGCAAGAACAAACGCCCGCGCAAGATGATTGGGATAATCGAGCAAAGGAGGAAACGTGGCGATCCAGATCGGCGCGACCAGCATCGCGGTCAGAACCAACATACCTGCCAAACGAAAAACTGTGCGCGCGGAAACTGGATGAGCCGGTGTGGCTTCCGTTGCATCCATGGCTCGCACCTAGCGGACAATCCAAAGCAGCGGCAGCAAGCCCAGCGCCGTCAGCCCGAGCATCAGGATCAGGCTTTGCCTGCCTGTCTTGGGATCGGCGAGCACCAGCGCGATAAACGCCTTGGCAAAATTATTGCTGGCCGCCGCGATGATGACTCCCGCCACCGCCAGACCCATGGAAGTCATTTTTCCCGCGGTTTGCGTGAGTCCCATGATGAACGGGTCCACCGGAGCGAGCCCGGAAATCAAGGCCATTCCGTAAATTCCTCCGCTGCCCAAGTGGATCAACGCGAAATTCGTCGCCACCAGCACCACAAGGAAAACCAGTCCTAACAAAAATGCGGAACTCAGTTCCAGTGGATTCTTTGTAGAATATGCGGGTTTCGTTTCCGTCTTGGGCACGTCGGATAAACTGGACCACGCCCATCCACCCGCAACACCAGTGGCTCCCAAAATGAAAAACGGTATCAACAGACGATTCATGAGCTCGCGATTAAAAATACCGATCAATGCAAGAAAACGGAAGTACATTACGCCGGAAGCAATCAGAATGCCGCCTGCGTAGGTGTGGGGAGTCCCGGCCGTCTTGGCTTCTTTTGCCATGACAACGGTCGTGAACGTCGACGAATACAGTCCTCCCAGCAGGGCCGAAAGCCTCACGCCGCCTTTTCCCTTCGACAGTTTCTCCAGCAGATAACTGCCGTAGGACAAGCCGCTGATCGCCACGACAATCAGCCACGACTTGAACGGATTCACGGCGAACGGGCCGTAATCCTTGTTCGGCACGATCGGCAAAATGACGAAGGTCAGCAGGAGAAACTTCGTAAACGTCAGAATCTCAACGGCGGGAATTTTCGTCGTCAAGTTCTCGAGAAATTCCTTCAGCTCGAGCAGCAACATGCTGACGACGGCGATCGTGGTGGCGATCCACAATTGATCGCGTGACACGAGTGCGCCGATCACGTACGTGACCAGCCCCGAAACTTCCGTCGTCACTCCGGCCTCGTTGTACGTTTCGAGTTTGTGCCGGTACGAGAGCCATAGGAACGCGCCGATCACGCCAAATCCAAAAGTCAATGGAAGCAGCTGCTCGCCCGACAGGAGAGCCAGCGCATAGCCGGTCAGTCCGATCAGCGGAAATGTGCGGACTCCGCCGAAGCTGTACCGCTGTCCCGCGGCGCGGTGTTCTTCGCGTTCCAGCCCAATCAGAAAACACAAGAAGAGCGTGAGGAGAATCTTGAAACCTTCCGGCGGAAACATTTGTAGGATTTTGTCGCTCACGGATTCGATTTGGCGGCCCTTTCGCCTTCGCGAGACTATCGGGAATCGGGAGCAAACTCAATCCCGGACTGCGAATTGAGGGAAATGCCATGTAGCTCGAAGATCTCACTGCAGCAACGGGGGCCCTCGCACCGGAGCTCAGAGAGGGCATGATTACTTGGCGAAATGGCCTGGATCCGCGAATGATTGCCACACGTACTCATCACGAATCGTTGGGGTTGAAACCCGGGAACGCCATTCTCCGGAATGGCGTCTTGCGAATCGCCAATCGGGAGATTGGCGTTCCCGGGCTAGGCGGGCGCGTCCGCCAGCGGCAGCCACACTTGAAACCGCGTGTCGCCGGGCTTCGAGGTCACCTGAATACTGCCGCGGTGCTTTTTCACAATGCGCTGCACGGTGTCGAGGCCGAGGCCGGTCCCTTCGCCTACTCCCTTGGTCGTGAAGAAGGGCTCAAAGATGTGCGTTTGCACTTCGGGCGAAATTCCCGGGCCGTTGTCGCCGATTTCCACCACGACGCAGGAATCATCGCGATAGGTGCGAACGCGCAACTCGCCCTGGCCGCCCATCGCGTCGATGGCGTTGTCGATGAGGTTGGTCCACACCTGATTGAGTTCGCTGCCAAACGAATCCACGAGCAAAGGCATGCGCTGATATTCGCGCTGCACAGTCACTCCGTGCTTGAGCTTGTGGTTCAAGATGGTGAGCGTGCTTTCCAGGCTTTTCACGATGTCCACGTTTTGCACGGGCGACTGGTCCATGTACGTGTATTCCTTGATCGCGAGGACCAGATCGGAAATGCGAGATGCGCTATTTTCGATTTCGTCGAGAAGGCTGTAGACCTCCGCCACCGCGGCGATTCTCACGAGCGCCGCGCGGGCGGTGCCGGGATCTAGCTCCGCAAAGAGAGATTCGAGCACATCCGGTTGGATGTTGCGGTGGGCAAGGCCGGCTGCAAGCTGCCACAAATCGTTCTGCCCGTGGCTTCGGAGGAGCGAATCCAATTGCTCCTCGAGGTCGGACATGGTCAAGGTATCTGGAGGGGGATCCTTGTGCTGGATGATGGAGGCCTCCAACCTCTCAATTTCCGCTTTCTGCGTCGCGGTGAGGTCGCGCCGCCCAAGTTCGTGCGCGGCGTCGCGAATTTTTTGCAGGATTTCCCGCAACTGGCTTGAGGCGCGCTTGGCGGCGGAGGCGGGATTGTTGAGTTCGTGGGCGAGCCCCGCGGAAAGTTTGCCGAGCGCCACCAGGCGGTCCCGCTGCTGTTCTCGGCGGGTGGTCTCGCGAACGCGGTCGGTCATCATGCCGACGAGGCGCTCGGTCAGCTCGGGCATTTTCTGGACGAGTTCGTGAAACTTCGATTCTGGAAATCGCAGGATGCGGCAGTCGGTCAGCGCGCGGGCGCCGAACGTGAATGTTTTCATTCGGGAATAGGGCAGCCGTCCGGTGACCTGGCCCGCACTGACAACAATGACGATCGCCTCACCGCCGAATTCGCCGCGCGCCTGAAGCTGTCCTTCGAGGAGGACAAACATGGCGTCTGCCGGATCGCCCGCGTTGATCAGGCTGTCGCCCGCCTTGAATCGCAGTTCTTCCGCCTGGCTGAGGAACCATTCGATCTGGTCTTCCGGTAGGTCCGCGAACACCGGGATGCGCAACAACTCCGCTTTTTCCATCATTGGACTTTGCTCATATTTTGTAGCACAGCCACTCCTGGCTGTGCGGTTTTGTGCGCCGCCAGAACGCCACGGGCGTAACTACGATCTGCAAACCCCGCACAGCCAGGAGTGGCTGTGCTACTTGACTGTTTCTCATTGGACCTTGCTCAAATATTGGTGAATGAACTGCACGGCCACCGAGCCTTCCCCTACTCCCGAGGCCACGCGCTTGACCGACCCGTGCCGCACGTCGCCCACGGCAAAAATGCCGGGCACATTCGTTTCAAGCAAGTAGGGATCGCGTTCCAGCGTCCAGCCCTTGGGACGCTGCCCGTCGACGATGAGGTCGGGACCGGTCAGAAGGAAACCGCGTTCGTCGCGCTCGACTACGCCGGCCAGCCAATCCGTTTGCGGCAGCGCGCCGATAAAAATGAACACGGAGCTCCCTGGGACGCGCTCGATCTTGCCCGTGTCCGAACAAAGAACGGAAATTTCCTCAAGGTGCGTTTCGCCGTGCACTTCGGAGACGCTGGCGTGCGCCCAGACCTGAATTTTGGGCGTCTCCTTGATTTGATCGATCAAGTATTGTGACATGGTGCTGGAGAGAGAACTCCCGCGCACCAGGATGAACACTTTTTCCGCATGCTTGGCGAAGTTCATCGCCGCCTGCCCCGCCGAATTCGCGCCGCCCACCACGTAAACTGTTTCTCCCGCGCAGGAAATCGCTTCCGTCGCGCCGCCGCCGTAATAGACGCCCGCGCCCTGCAAGCGGTCGATTCCGGGAGCATCGAGCCGCCGCCATTGAACTCCCGTGGCGATCATCAACGCGTGGCAGGAAAACTCGCTTCCGTCCGCCAGCTTGATGATCCGGTAAGGGCCCTCCGTTCGAATTCCGCCGGCTTCCGCCGCAAGGATTTCCACGCCAAATCGTTGCGCCTGCACCACCGCGCGGCGCGCCAGATCGCCGCCGCTCAGCCCCGCTGGAAAGCCAAGATAGTTTTCGATGCGCGAGCTCATGCCCGCCTGGCCGCCCGGCGCTTCCCGTTCGACCATTACTGTATGAAGACCTTCCGACGCTCCGTACACAGCGGCTGCAAGACCTGCAGGCCCGCCGCCGATGATCGCTAAATCGTAGAAACTTGTTTGCGCGCGCGTCCGCAGGCCGACCTTCTGAGCCACTTGCGATGGGAGGCATTCGAGGAGCTTCGTCCCGTCGGGAAAGAGAACGATCGGAAGGCTTGCCGCTTCCGGCCCCAAGCTCTCCAGCAAGAGCTTCGTCTCCGGGTCGCTCGCGGAAATTTCCGCGTCGATCCACTGATAGGGGACGTGATTGCGCGCGAGGAAGTCGCGCAATTCATAAGACCGGGGCGACCATCGCGTGCCGAGTACGCGGATTCCCGAATAGGCCGGATGGTGAGAGGCCTGCCAGTCTTCCAGCAAATCATCCAATTGCGGATACAAATGCTCAGCGGGCGGGTCCCACGGCTTCATGAAAAAATAATGGATGCTGGCCTGGTTGATGGCGCCAATCGCTGCGGTCGTGTCGGCGTAAGCGGTGAGCAGAGCGCGCTTGGCCTCGGGAAAAATGCGCATGGCTTCCTGCAAGAAGTGCACGCCGTCAATGCGCGGCATGCGCTGGTCGGCCAGGAGCAAGGCCACGCTATCGCTGCGGAGCTTCAATTGCTTTAAGAGGTCGAGCGCGCCTTCGGGAGATCCGCTACCCAGGACGCGATACTCCGCGCCGTACTGCGACCGCAAGTCGCGTTCGATGGCCCGCAAGACATCCGCATCGTCGTCCACGCTCAGTAAGATTGGTTTCGCCATGGTTAGTCCCTGTCCGATGATGGAGCCAGTTTCAAGCCGCGCGGCACCAGAGTAGCCTGATTGGATGCAAGGAGTTTACTTTGGTCGCAGGATTATACAGCAGCCGGGCCACACGCGCGATTTGTGGCCTGGGAACGCCAATCTCCCGATTGGCGATTTTTCGCGGCGCCAATCGGGAGATTGGCGTTTCCGGGTTTTAACCCTTCGATTCGCGCCAAGTGTGCGTTGCTATCTTTCGGCGGTCCTGGCCGGATCGGAAAATATTGACGCTCCTCGTGAGCACCGTCGCGACGCTGCCCCGTTATTCCGGTGAACAATTTGGGTTAAGCCCAACGGGAGGGCTGCAATTGCTATGCCTGACTGTAAATAACTATGCCCACAACAAAAGCGGAAGATACGCTAAAGTAGGCCCGGCGAGGCGCTGAAGATCTCACCACTTCTGCAACCATGATCGGGAAAACCATTTCGCATTATCGGATCCTGGCCCAACTCGGCGGCGGCGGGATGGGCGTGGTCTACGAGGCGGAAGACCTCAAGTTGCGCCGCCATGTCGCGCTGAAGTTTCTTCCTCCAGAAATGGAGAATGATCCCGCGGCCCGCGAACGCTTTCAGCGCGAAGCCTTTGCCGCCTCGGCGCTCAACCACCCGAACATCTGCACGATTTACGAAATCGACGAAGCCAACGGCCAGCACTTCATCGCCATGGAATTGCTGGAAGGAAAGACGCTGAAGCATCTGCTCAGTGGGAAGCCCTTGCCTCTCGAACAAATACTGGAATTGGCAGGGGAAATTGCCGATGCGCTGGACGCGGCCCACACGAAAGGGATTGTGCACCGGGACATCAAGCCCGCAAATATTTTCGTGACGTCTCGCGGGCAGGCGAAGATCCTGGATTTTGGCTTGGCCAAAGTGGGGCGGCGTGACGACGGAGCCACCCTAGTCGGGAACGTGGAAATGCCCACGGCGTCTGAAAAGGACTTGACCAGCCCCGGCGCGACGCTCGGTACCGTTGCCTACATGTCGCCCGAGCAGGCGCGAGGGGAAGATCTGGACGCGCGGACCGACTTGTTTTCTTTTGGCGTGGTGCTGTACGAGATGGCTACGGGTAAATTGCCGTTTCCAGGAGCCACCTCGGCAGTCATTTTCCACGCGATTCTCAGTCAGGATGCAACTGCACCGCGACAGCTGAATCCGCAACTCCCGCCGAAGCTTGAGGAAGTCATTCACAAGGCGCTCGAGAAAGAGCGCAAGCTCCGTTTTCAGAGCGCGGCGGACATGCGCGCCGACTTGGCTCGGCTAAAGCGCGACACGGATACGAGCCGCTCGGCCGTCGCTGCGCCACCTGCCGCGCAATCTCAGCCGCGGCCCTGGTGGCGGAGCAAATCGGCAGTCGGGATCGCTGTGATTCTTCTGTTAGCTGCGGTCGCGGCCGGGGGATGGGTCTACAATTCTCGCACCAGCGGAGGTGAGACGATCGGTTCCGTTGCAGTTCTTCCCTTCGTGAACGCCAGCGCCGATCCCAACGCCGAATACCTCAGCGACGGAATCACGGAGAGCCTGATCAACAGCTTGTCGCAGTTGCCTCATCTCAAAGTGATGTCGCGCGACTCCGCGTTCATGTACAAGGGCAAGGACACCGATGCGCGAACCGTCGGACAAACGCTCGGGGTTCGAGCCGTCCTCAAAGGCCGAGTGATGCAGCGCGGCGATGACCTGGAAATTAGCGCGGAACTCGTGGACGCCCGCGACAACAGCCACATCTGGGGCCAGCAGTACAGTCGCAAGGCGTCCGATATTTTTGCCTTGCAGGGTGATCTCGCCAAAGAAATGACCTCCATGCTGCGGATGCGCTTGACAGGCGAAGATGAAAAGCGCATGGCGAAAAGCTACACCGCGAATCCCGAAGCCTATCAGGACTACTTGAAAGGCCGCTATTGGTGGAACAAGAGAAGCGAAGTTGGGGTAAGAAAGGGGATCGAATACTTTCAGCAGGCCATCGCCAAAGATCCCGCTTATGCGCTTGCTTTTGATGGCTTGGCCGATGGCTACAACGTCCTTGGAAACTACGGTTATGTTCCGCCAAAAGAGGCTTATCCGAGAGCCAAAGAGGCCGTGCTGAAGGCTCTGCAACTAGACGATACCCTCGCCGAACCTCACACCTCGCTAGCGTTCGTCATGACTGATTACGACTGGGATTGGCCTGGCGCCGAAAGAGAATTCCAACGCGCCCTTGGCCTCAATCCGAATTACGCCTACGCCCACGCTTTATATGGCTACCATCTATATAAGATTGGACAATTTGATAAAGCAATCGCGGAGAGCAAAAGAGCCCTGGAACTTGATCCCCTTTCCCTCATCGCCAATAGGATTTTGGGACAGTCCTACTATTATGCACGCAAATATGACCAGGCCATTGAGCAATACCGGAAGACATTGGAGTTGGATCCCAACTTCACTGGGGCGCACAGGTTCCTTGGCATGGCCTATGTCCAACAATCCAATTACAAGGAAGGTCTAGCGGAGATGGAAAAGGACTTAGCCATCTCGCCTGGCAATACCGCGGCGCTTTCGGAGATCGGCCATGCTTATGCGGTGGCCGGAAGAAAATTAGAGGCGCAGAAAGTCCTCGGTCAATTGGACGAGATTTCGAAACAAAAGTTCGTAACAGCGGCGTTCATGGCCATAATTTATGCGGGCCTTGAGGAGAGGGACAAGGCATTCGAACGGCTGGAAATGGGCTATGAGGAACGCTCCTTAGGTGGTGGTGCAATCATTCTATCTGACCCAGGCTTCGACCCGCTGCGCCCGGACCCGCGCTTCGCCGATCTTCTGCGCCGGATGAATTTGCAGCCTTGAGTAGCACAGGCACTCTTGCCTGTGCGGTTTTGTAGACTGCAAATACGCCACCAATTCAAACACGATTGCAAACACCGCACAGGCAAGAGTGCCTGTGCTACTTCAACTCTACCCACAACAACAACGGAAGATGCGATAAAGTGGGCGGGAATATTTGAAATAGCAGGAGGAATGTAAATGAACATCCCATCCACGATCCGGGGCTACAGGCTATCACTGCTCTTGGCCGCAGCTTTCAGTTTGCTTGTGGCAGGAATTGGACAAACTCAATCAAGTCTTGAGAGCAAGTCAGGCGGCAAAACATCAGGATCGGTCAAGGTGGCGCTGTATGCCGCTGTGGGCGCTGAACTCACGCAATATGACGTGGATGTCGATGGTGCGGCTCTCGTCAAGCGAGGTTCGGTGACACTTCCTGCCAATGTGCAGGAAGCATCGCAGCATCCTTCGAAGCGGTACCTGTATATTGCCTGGAGCAACGGCGGCCCCAGCAATCTCCCACCTGACAGCCGTGCACCGAGCGGCAGCCAACACGGTTTGACCGCGTTTCGCATCGATCCAGCCTCCGGGGCCTTGCTTCCCCACGGTCAGGCCGCATCGCTGCCGTCGCGCCCGATTCATGTGACCACGGACATCCCCGGTACGCATGTGCTCGCCGCATATAACGATCCCAGCGGAGTGACTGTTCATCGGATCGAGCCGGACGGGACCATTGGATCGCAAGTAAAAGAGCCGCCAGGGCTGGACGTGGGAATTTACGGGCATCAGGTACGTGTCGATCCTTCGAATGAAATGGTGATTCTAATGACTCGTGGGAACGGCCCAACTCCCACCAAGCCGGAGGACCCGGGCGCGCTGAAATTATTCGGCTACAAGGATGGCATGCTGGAGAATCGGCTTTCGATTGCCCCGGGAGGAGGCTTCAATTTTCAAGTCCGGCATCTGGATTTTCATCCTTCCCGGCCGTGGGTGTTTGTTACGCTGGAGCGGCAAGACAAACTCGAGGTTTTCGAGAAATTGAAAGATGGGACGCTGAGCAGGAATCCGTTGTTTGCCAAGGATACTTTGATCGATCCCGGCAACGTTCGGCCGGGGCAGGCCTTGGAGACAATCCACATGCATCCGAACGGCAGGTTTGTGTACGTGGCCAATCGAGCCAGCGGCACTGTGGACTTCGAAGGAAAGCCCGTCTTCGCGGGCGGCGAGAACAACATCGCCGTATTCGCGATCAACCAGGAGACTGGCGAGCCGACACTGATTCAGAATATTGACACGCGAGGAATTCATGTGCGCACATTCGCCCTCGACCCGAGCGGCAGGATTCTCGTCGCGGGCAACATGATGCAACTCTCCGTGCACGACAAGGATGGAGTGAACACCGTTCCGGCGAGCTTAGCCGTATTCCGGGTGGGCAGTGACGGGAAGCTCGAATTCGCACGCAAGTACGACCTCAACGTAGGCAGCCGCAACTTGTTCTGGATGGGAATTGTGCCGTTGCCCTGATGCAGCGCTTGGTTCGAATGAATTCCTTGCCTGGAGTGCGATTTTAGTGGGACAGCGACTCTTGGCTGTCCGCTTATGCTTTGCCGAGATTGTGGGGGACAGCCAAGAGTGGCTGTCCTACTAAACAAACAGGCCACTACACCGGATATTTATGCGAGGCTGGAACTTCCCATGAGGTATTTGTCTACCGCGACGGCGGCCTTGCGGCCTTCCGAAATTGCCCACACGACGAGCGACTGGCCGCGGCGCATATCGCCCGCGGCAAATACGCCGGGAACCGAGCTCATGTAGTCCGCGCCGGTGGCGATGTTGCTGCGGGCATCGAGGTTCACGCCGAGTTGCTCGATCATTCCCTGCTTCACCGGCCCGAGGAAACCGAGGGCGAGCAGAACGAGATCGGTTTCCATCACGGATTCCGTGCCCGGTATGGCCTCGAATTTCGGCGGCGGGCCAACGCGAATGGTGTGGAGCTCTTTCACGTTGCCGTTTTCGTCGCCAGTAAACTTAACCGTATTGAGCGCCCAATCGCGCTTGCCGCCCTCTTCGTGCGCGCTTTCGGTGCGCAGTTGCAACGGCCAGAGCGGCCAGGGCGTGCTCGGCGAACGCTCCAGCGGCGGCATGGGCATGATCTCGAACTGGTGAATGGATTTCGCCTGATGGCGGTGGCAAGTGCCCAGGCAGTCCGCGCCAGTATCGCCGCCGCCGATGATGACGACACGCTTGCCGGTGGCGCGAATCTGGTTCGGAACCGTGTCGCCCGCAACAACTTTGTTCTGCTGCGGCAGGAATTGCATCGCGAAATAAATGCCCTTGAGGTCGCGCCCGGGAACGTTGAGATCGCGCGGAGCTTCCGCGCCGCCCGTCAGCACCACGGCGTCGAACTCTTTGCGCAAGTCCTGCGCAGGAATGCTGCCGCCTACATGTGCGTTCGTCTGGAATCGGACTCCCTCGGCCATCATCTGTTCGAGGCGCCGGTCGAGAACGCGCTTTTCCAATTTGAAATCCGGAATCCCGTAGCGCAACAGGCCGCCGATGCGGTCATTTTTTTCAAACAAAGTGACTTCGTGGCCCGCGCGATTCAATTGCTGCGCGGCCGCCAGGCCCGACGGCCCGGACCCGACCACGGCAATTCGCTTGCCGGTGCGCGTCTCGGGAGGTTCCGGCTTGATCCAGCCTTCTTCCCAGGCGCGATCCACAATGCTCTTTTCGATCAATTTGATCGTGACGGGCGGCTCGCTGATTCCCAGCACGCACGCCGCTTCGCATGGCGCGGGGCAGATGCGCCCGGTGAACTCCGGAAAATTATTGGTGGAATGAAGGACGCGGATCGCATCCTTCCAGCGATCGCGATAGACGAGGTCGTTCCAATCCGGAATGATGTTGTTGACCGGGCAGCCCGTGTGGCAAAACGGAATGCCGCAATCCATGCAGCGCGCGCCCTGCACGCGCACTTTCTCTTCCGCGAACGGCTGGTACACCTCGAAATAATCGTGAACGCGCTCCGCGACGGGGCGCCGCGCCGGCATTTCACGCGTGTATTCCTTAAAGCCGGTGACCTTACCCACGAATCACCTGGCCTTGCGCGTGCATCGTTTCAGCCTGCGCCGCCACGACGCTTGCCGGGATTCGCGGAATGCCCAGGACGCGCTTGTATTCGTGCGGGAACACCTTGACGAATTTGGGCAGCATCGCGTCCCAGTGCTTCAATACCCATTTCGCCTGCGGGCTATCGGTCAGCTCCGCGTGGCGCGCAACCAGGCCATGCACCGTCTCGATATCTTTCGCGTCCGTTACCGGCTCCAGGTCCACATCGGCCCGGTTGCAGCACTCCGAAACAAATTCGCCGGTCCGGTCCAAAACGTAAGCCACGCCGCCGGTCATTCCGGCAGCGAAATTGCGCCCCGTTTCGCCCAGCACCACCACCAGGCCGCGAGTCATATATTCGCAGCCGTGATCGCCAACACCTTCGACGACCGCCGTGGCGCCCGAATTGCGCACCGCGAATCGTTCCCCGGCCATGCCGTTGAAGAACGCCTCGCCGCTCGTCGCGCCGTACAAGCACACGTTGCCGATCAGGATATTTTCCTCCGGCACGAAATGCGAATTGCGCGGCGGATAAATCACGATCCTGCCGCCGGAAAGTCCCTTGCCGACGTAATCGTTGGCTTCGCCTTCGAGCGTCAGCGTCACGCCGGTGGCCAGGAACGCCCCGAAACTTTGTCCCGCGCAGCCGTGGAACTGGATGCGTATCGTGTCGTCGGGCAAGCCCACGGAGCCGTGGCGGCGCGCGATATGGCCGCTGAGCATCGCGCCAACGGTGCGATGCACGTTGCGAATGGGCAAATCGAGCGACACGGGCGTCAGACGCTCGATGGCATCGCTCGCGTGTTCGATCAGCTTTCCGTCGAGCGCGTCGTAGAGTCCGTGGTCCTGCGCCTGCGTGCAGCGGCGCCCCACGTGGCTCGGCATCGGCGGATTGTAGAGCACCGCGGAGAGATCGATCCCCTTCGCTTTCCAATGTTCCACGTCCTTGCGCTGGACGAGGCAATCCACGCGGCCGATCATTTCGTCGACTTTTCGGAATCCCAGCTGCGCCATGATGAGGCGGAGGTCTTCGGCGACATAGAACAGGAAATTAATCACGTGCTCGGGTTTGCCCGCGAACTTCTTGCGAAGCTCCGGATCCTGCGTCGCAATGCCCACGGGGCAAGTGTTCAAATGGCATTTGCGCATCATGATGCAGCCCATGGTGACCAGCGGCGTGGTGGCGAATCCGAATTCCTCGGCGCCCAGGAGAGCGGCGATCGCAACGTCGCGCCCCGTTTGCAGCTTGCCGTCCACCTGCACACGCACGCGGCTGCGCAAGTCGTTCATGACCAGAACCTGCTGCGTCTCGGAAAGCCCGAGCTCCCAGGGAATTCCGGCGTGACGAATCGAACTGATCGGCGATGCGCCGGTCCCGCCGTCATAGCCGCTGATGAGGATCACGTCTGCGTGCGCCTTGGCCACGCCGGCTGCAACGGTGCCCACGCCCACTTCGGCCACAAGCTTCACCGAAATTCGCGCCTGGGGATTCACGTTCTTCAAATCGAAAATGAGCTGCGCCAAATCCTCGATCGAATAAATATCGTGATGAGGCGGCGGAGAAATCAGGCCCACGCCGGGAATCGAATGGCGCACGCGCGCGATCACGTCGTCCACTTTGTGGCCCGGCAACTGGCCGCCTTCGCCCGGCTTCGCGCCCTGGGCGATCTTGATTTGGAGATCGTCAGCGTTGATCAGATAATTCGTGGTGACGCCGAAACGCGCCGAGGCCACTTGCTTGATCGCGCTGCGGCGCAAATCTCCGTTCGCGTCCGGAGTGAATCGAGCTTCGTCTTCGCCACCTTCGCCGGTGTTCGATTTCCCGCCGATGCGGTTCATGGCGATGGCCAGCGTTTCGTGCGCTTCCTTGCTGATCGAGCCGAAGGACATCGCGCCGGTCGCAAAGCGCTTCACGATGTCCGCGGCAGGCTCGACTTGTTCAAGGGAGATGGCTGGGCCGTTCGGCTTGAATTCAAACATGCCGCGGAGCATTTGCAGATCGCGGTTCTGCTGATTCACGATGTCCGCAAATTCACGGAAGCTCTCGAATTTTTCTTGCCGCACAGCGTGCTGCAGCTTGCTGACCGTCGTCGGGTTCAGCAGGTGGCGCTCGCCGCGCACGCGGTACTGATATTCCCCGCCGACGCGCAGTTCCGTGTCGGACAGGTGGGGCGGCTGCATCGCGAATTCATGCTTCATGATCGCTTCGCGCGCAAGCACATCGAGGCCGATGCCCTCGATGCGCGACGACGTTCCCGTGAAATATTTCTCGACGAGCGATTGGTTGAGGCCCACCGTCTCGAAGATTTGCGCCCCCTGATAACTCTGCAGCGTGGAAATCCCCATCTTCGAAAACGTTTTCAGAAGCCCCTTGTCGATGGACTTCATGTAGCTTTTGAAGACTTTGTCCCAGGTTGATTCCGCCGGAAACGCTCCGGCCCTGTGAAGATCCTCGAGCGTTTCAATCGCGAGATATGGATTCACCGCGCTCGCGCCGTAGCCGAGCAGCAAGGCAAAATGCATCACTTCGCGCGGCTCGCCGGATTCCACAATCAAGGCCACCTGGTTGCGCGTCCCTTCGCGAATCAGGTGATTGTGAACCGCCGAAAGCGCCAGCAGGCTCGGGATCGGCGCGTATTCGTGGTCCACGCCGCGGTCGGTCAAAATCAGCAGCGTGTACCCGGACTTGATCGCCAGCGAAGCGCGGCGGCAAAGAGTTTCAATCGCTTCCTCGAGCGGCTTCTCGCCGTCCTTGACGCGGAACAGCATGGGCAGGCTGGTCGCCAGGAAATTTCCCCAGCTCACGCGCCGCAGCTTTTCCAGCCGCCAGTTGGAAATGACCGGATGGCGCAGCTTCAGGGTGTGGCAATTTTTCGGCGTCTCTTCCAGGATGTTGCCTTCGCTTCCGATGTAGGAATTGAGAGACATCACCAGGCCTTCACGAATCGAATCGATCGCCGGGTTCGTGACCTGCGCAAACGTCTGCTTGAAATAACTGAAAAGCATTTGCGGCTTGTCGGATAAACAAGCCAGCGGCGTGTCGATTCCCATCGAGCCCACTGGTTCCTCGCCGCCGAGAGCGGAGGGCAGGAGAATCGTTCTCAAGTCTTCGTCCGTGTAGCCAAAGGCGCGCTGCCGCATCCGGATCGTGTCGTGGTTGGTCGGCAGGACGTGCGTGGGACTCGGCAGATGATCGAGCGTGAT
>JBGQJJ010000032.1:0-14462 GCA_041498955.1 Terriglobia bacterium | reverse complement strand
GAAAGGCCCAGCACTCGTACGCCACCGAAACGAAGAAACTCGCCGGCAAGCGATTGGCCGCCATGATCTTGCAGCCGATGAGGGACGATTTCCCGCCGAAGCCCATCGCGCCGACGCCCAGCTTGTTGGCTTCGTCCATAATTTCGTTTTCGAGCTTCGCGAGCGTCGGGTTGGGATTTTCATCGTCGAGAGTTCGGAAGAGTTGTCCTTTAGCCAGATCGTAGCCGTGCGCGCGGTCGCTGCCGATGCAGACGCCGAGGGCGCCCGGCGCGCAGCCCTGTCCCTGCGCTTGCCACACGGCGTGCAGGATGCATTTGCGCACGCCTTCGAGATTGCGGTCGGCGCGGCCCATGTGATCGAGAGTGCAGGGCACGGAGTACTGGATGTTCTTGTTCTCGCAGCCGCCACCCTTGAGGATCAGCTTGACTTCGACCTCATCCTCTTCCCATTGCTCGAAATGCATGACCGGCGTCTCTTCGCCCAGATTGTCTCCACTGTTTTTTCCGGTAAGCGAATCCACGGAGTTGGGCCGCAGTTTTCCGAGGCGCGTGGCTTCCGCGACGGCCTCTTGAATTGCCTTCTTGATGCGGATCTGGTTCACGCCGACGGGCGTGTGGATGTAGAAGGTCGGCATGCCGGTGTCCTGGCAAATGGGGCCGGAATCATCGACGGCCATGTCGATGTTGGACAAAATAATGTCAAACGCCTGGGAGGATTGCGTGTCCGGCGTTTCCTCCTTGGCCGCGATGTTCATCGCTGTGCGAACGTCGGGCGGAAGATTGGTGGACGTCTGGGTAATCAGTTCGAGCAGGCTGCCGGCAAGGAATTCCATCTCACTACCTCCCCAAACACGCTATTTTACACTTCTTCGGGGCGGAGGTCCTGAAAGATCGGTACGCTTTTAGTGGCTCGATTTGAGGTCACATCCACCCAGTTTCCGAGGAGACGTCTTATCAGGACTTGGCCCGCTCTTCCAGACTCGAAACCAAGCTAAGCATAAGTCACTCGTCTTACGTTCCACCGGACACACCGACTTCCGGTCTGTCCGTATCCGCTCCGCCACGCCTCAGAGTTCCACGAGCCTCTTCTGCGAGTTGCTCGTACCGCCTTCTGAATCGATCGAGTTCTTTCTCACTCAATTCCTCGAGATCGAGCAGTGAATTGTGAGCGCCTTCGAGAGCACGAATCAACTCATCCAGCTTGAGTTGCACTGCCGCGCTATCCCGGTTCTGCGTGCTCTGGATGAGGAACACCATGAGGAAGGTCACAATCGTCGTGGAGGTATTGATCACCAACTGCCACGTATCACTGAAATGAAACATCGGCCCGGTGACACCCCAGACGATGATCACCACAAGTGCGAGGACGAAGGATGCCGGATTTCCTGTCGCGCGTGCGGTCCCTTTGGAAAAACGGTTGAATATGGATCCTGCGTACATAGGTGCCTCCCCAGGAGTTCAGATGCCTGTGCCGCTTCGATTCTGGCAATCTTTGACGCTCAACTCAAGAGGCCGCGTGGCAACCACGTTTTTTGGACCACAGTGGCAAAAGCTGTTCGATTTCACGGTTCTTAATGGCGCGGCTGATAGTTCGGCTATCCTCGAACAAAAAGTCACATTCCGATAAGGGATTCTCGGAACGTGGCCCCAAGCCAGTACGGGTTTGAAGCCAGTTTCCGATAAGAGAACTTCTCGGGACTTGGCTTCGTAGTCTTCACTAACTCTCCCCAAGGACAACCAGACAGGGTTATACTCAGCCCATTCCAAATGCGTGGAGCCCATGGCGAATCTCCCCGGCAGACGTCTAGGGGCTTGCGAAATCCTCAGCGCTATTTCTGCGGGCGGAATGGTCGAAGTGTATCAAGGGCACGACTCCAAACTGGGGCGCGCCGTGGCGATCAACATCTTACCCAATGCGTTCGCGCACAATTCTGAGCTCCATGCCCGTTTTCAGCGCGAACCGAAGATGCTGGCCGCGCTCAATTCTCCCAACAACTGTAGGATTCTTGAGATTGACGAAGCGAACGGTCATCAATTCATTGCGATGGAGTTGCTCGAAGGACAGACGCTCAGGAATCTGATTCGCGGGGTGACGTCAACCCGAACGACAAACGGAAAGGATAAGGCCAATGAAGCGTGCAGGACTGGTACTGGGTTGGGTGGCCGCGATAGCGGTTATCCCTGCGATTGTTAGGGCTCAGGGACAAGCAGCGGCACCACAGAGACCTGGACAGGGGCGCTCGTTTGCACAATGGGACAAGATCCAGATTTCGGTGACGGCCAAGCTGGCGCCGAACCTTTACATCCTGCAGGGTTCGCCCGATCTTGACACGAACCATCCTGACGCGGCCGGCGGCAGGATTGCCGTGCTCTTCGGCGCTGACGGCATTCTGATGGTCGACTCCCAGGACGAGGAACTACACGAAAAGGTTCTGAACACGATCAGAACGTTCAGCTCCGCGCCCATTCGAATTCTGGTCAACTCGCACATCCATTCTGACCACACGGGCGGCGATCCCTACTTTGCGAAGCAGGGTGCCTTGATCTTCTCGCGCGAGGAACTGCGCGATGAAATGCTGCATCCGCCTCGCCGGGGCGACGGTACCCCGGCTCCCGCGCCCGATCCGGTCGGCGTTCCCGTCGTGACATATCCACTGGGCACGCCTGGCGCTCCTGCTGTAACGATCCACATGGACGAAGAAGTGGTCGATTTTATTCCGGTTCCGGCATCGCATACCGGCGGCGACACGGTCATCCGGTTCCAGCATGCGAACGCGATCTATATCGGCGATTTCTACCGCAATTTCGGTTATCCCTTCGCCGATCAGGCCAATGGCGGCTCGATCAGGGGCATGATCACCGCGATCGACATGATCGCGAAGATTGCCGGTCCCGAAACGACGCTCATCACTGGCCACGGAACTTTGATCACGAAGGCTGACCTTCTGCCCTATCGCGCAATGGTCGTCGATATCCTGGCAAAGACGAAGAAGTTAGCTGATCAGGGCAAATCGCTCGACGATGTTCTAGCCGCGAACTTGACCGCTCCGTACGACGCGACGACGAAGGGTGATACTCCAGAGAGCAAAAGCCGGTTCATCACCGAGGTATATAACGAGGTTGAAAGCAAATAAATTACTAATTCCTGTTGACGGGGATGAGAAGCTTATGTGGACTCAGGAACATCTTTTTGAAATCCATTACGACCTTGCTGAGATCGATCAATTCACGAACATCTGGCTTTCGTCCGAGATTCAAAATGACCGTGAAGGCAGCAATGAATATTTTGTGGGAATTCGGCTCGGGTCTTCAAACCGCGCGTCACTGTCAGCGATGGGCCGCCCGGGCAGGCGGCACATCGGTCAGGATTTCCGGACTGTTACTGCAACTCCGTAACGCCCTTGACGGGCTGAGAGTTCGATCCACCCAGTTGGGTACCGTCCGCCGTCAGCACGGCGATGATGCGGCCCGCTGGCTGGCCGCTCTTGACCGGTTCAATCTTTACCGTCACCTGATCGCCGGGCTTAAAAGTGTTCTTGCGATAACCGGCCGGGTAAGTCACGGCGGGAGACTGGGTCTCGGCAATCCACTCCGTCACCTTGCCGTCTTCGCCTTTCACATCAAAGGTCAACAAGCAATGCGGATTGGAGTAGAGCCACTCCTTGACGGTCCCTTTGAGGACCACTTTCTTCTCGACGTCAAACGACGCGGCGCCATGGTGGGCGAACAACGGCGCGGATATCGCCAGTCCGATGACGAGAACCACGAAGACAACAAACTTGTTTCTCATTGCTCCTCCGTTCCGTCAATGCCGATATTCCAGGGCGATTGGTCTCCTGACCTTGACGATGGCTTGGCGTCGGCCCGCCGTGAGACGATTGACGCAAGTATACTCCAGTCATTCCGCCATTTGATAAGTGTCCGGAAACTGGCGAATGTGTCACGGCCGTCACGCCGCCGGTATGACGCTGCGTTACCCAATTTGATTGCCTAAGTGTCGGGCCTGAAGCGGGTCTGCCGATCAAGGTCGCGGAAACAGGGTTTGGCTTACTTGCCATTCGGGCTTGCGGCGCTGCCGAAACGCTTGTTGTAATTCTCTGCCTCCACGGGCGAGCAGTAATACTCCATAATATCGGTGCGGGGATCCTGCAACCGCAGGGGCATTTTCAGGGTTTCCCACGGCTTGGTGTAAATCTTGGGATCGTTGATCGTCTCTGACCATTCCATTTCATCGGCGCTGATGCGATGGAAGGTTTCCGTCACGTGTACCTGGTCGCTGATGGGCCGGCCGGTGGAATCCAGCCAGACGCGATCTTCCGGCATCGTTCCGACCGTATCGGCCTGGAAAGTATAATCGTCCAGCCACTTGCCTACGGAGTACCCGAAAAACCGCTGTTCGCGGATCTGTCCGTCCAGTTCGATGGTGCCGTCCAGTACTTTGGGCAACGGCCTCCCGTCGGTCCAAATGATGCGCCAGCGGTTGTCGTAGTGATACAGGATCGCCACTTTGTAATCGTCCTGGAAGATCTGCGTCAGCCGGAGGTTGTAGTGAGTGTAGCGCGGTACTCCCAACGGCTCGCACTTGTTCCGGGGATCGTTGGTCTCGACGGGCAGGACCGCGTCGGCGCCCTCGAGCGCCTTGTGCGATTTGTACAGCTCCAGACCGTAGGGCGTGTACGGGAGAGCGTTTTCCGGCTGGCCGTTGTTCGGCTTCAATTGCACGCCGCCGGCCTGAGTTCCAGAGGCTGCCCCGAGCGTCCCCCACATGCCGGTCAAATTTCGCTTTGGGGCGGGCCTGCGGTCCGCCGGCGCGATCGGCGGTCTATTCCAGACCGGATCCGGCCAGGTTGCCTTCGGTCCATTCTGCGCATTTTGAGCGGACGCGGCGATCTGAAACGCCAGCGCCGCCATCAGCGGAACAATTGCCCACAACACCAGACGCTTTCGCATGACCACCTCCTCCGAAGACCGGCCCTCTGATTCAGTCCGCCGCGCTCACTCAGGCAACAACAGTCCGCTCAAATAGGCTGTATGAGCGGCTAGTCTATTCATGCAGGCCACACGGGTCAAGCAACGCGCGGGGTAGTGTAGGGCGACGGCAAAATGCCCCCTCCCCCGTATTTCTGTCATTTTTCTCCTGCTGAGCAGCTAATCCTGTGAAAAGCCACATTCCGAGAAGCGGGATTCTCGGAAACTGGCTCCCTATTGACGAGAAGCCGACATGTCAGGTATTTGTCCGCTACTTGTCCCACACCCAGGTGGAGTCTTTCCAGCCTTCCAAGCTGTAGTCCAACATGCATTGGTCGGTGAGGGCGATGCACTGGTCGAGGATACCGCTCTTCTGCGCGCCGGTGAGGATGTCGAGGCGAATCTGCTCGTGGTTGCCGGAATAATTGATTTCGTAGAGTTCGTGGCGCGCGCCGAATTCCGTGCCGATGGCGTCCCAGATGAGTTTGAACAGTTTGATCCGCTCCGCGGCGGTGGCGGATGCGCCGCGATAATATTTTTCGAGGAGCGGCGCGAGGTCGGGATTCAGAAAATCCTTGTAGCTGGAGGGAGACATGAGCAGGCTGCCGCCCAGAAATTTTTCAAAGATGTGGCGAACGGCCGGCCAGCACTGCGTGCAGAAGAGGCGCATGGTGTAGGCGTATTCCTGCTTCGGCACGACCGTGCCGCCGGGCGCGCTCTCCGGATCACCACACATCGCTGCCGTCATTCCCCAGATTAGATTTCTCCATCCAATGATTTCGCCGAGCGCCGCCTGAACGCCGCGAAAGGCGTCCGTGCCGTTGGTCTCGATGCCTTTCGCGAAGAGCCCCACCATCAGGTCCAGCTTCACCGCGAGGCGCGTGGAGGATTGGAACGTGTAGCGATTCACGAAGCGGGAATGGCGGTAGAAACCGTTGGCCCGTTCGGGATCGCGGTAGACGAGCACGTTTTCCCAGGGGATGAATGCGTTCTCGAAAATCAGAACGGCATCATTTTCATCGAAGCGGCTGGAGAGCGGGTAGTCAAACGGGCTGTGCGCGTTCTGTTCGTAGGAAGCGCGGCAGATGAGCTTCACGCCCGGTGCATCCATCGGCGCGATGAACACCACGGCGAAGTCCTTGGCTTTTTCCTTGTCCAGAGTCGTGGCGTTCGTTTGGGCCACGAACGTGGCATGCGTCATGGCCGAGCCGGTCCCCAGCATCTTGGCTCCGCTGACGACCATGCCGTCATCTCTTTCTTTTACGACGTGCACGAATACGTCGCCGACTTCGTGCACGGGGCGGCTGCGGTCGATGGGCGGATTGATGAGGCAGTGATTCAGGAAGAGGCATTGCGAAGAATAGCGCTTGTACCATTTGCGCGCGCTCTCATCGAACGGCGCGTAAAACTCGGGCTCCGATGCCAGGCTGCCCATGAGCGCCGCTTTGTAATCCGGCGTCCGGCCCATGTAGCCGTAGCTCATGCGCGACCAGGCGACGATCGCATCGCGCGCTTCCCACAGCTCCTGCGCCGAATAACAAGGCTTGAAAAATTTATGCGTGCGCGCGCCGGACCGGTCGAGCCCCGTAAGAGTGTCCCGCGTTTTTGGATCGTGGAGGGCGTCGTATAACCGCGCGATGGACCGGCAGGCATTGCGGAACGCGGGATGCTGCGTGACGTCGCGGACGCGCTCGCCGTAAATGTAAACCTCGCGCGCGTCCCGCAAACTGCCCAGGTAGCGCGCGCCGTCGAGCATTGCGTCCGCCGATTGGGCGGACTCACTAGGATTGTTGCTAGCAGAAATCTCGGCCATGGTACACATCCTCCACGTCTTATGACAGCGGTTTTAGAAGCACAGCCACTCTTGGCTGTGTGCCTTTGCTGACCGCTGCAAAAACCACACAGCCAAGAGTGGCTGTGCTACGCCCGCGCATCGGCACGGCGAAAGCGGTGTATACTACGCGCCACATCATAACTGGGGAGCGTACAAATCATGCAAAAATCCGCAGCACGCGCGCTAGGCGCGATTTGTCTTTCCGCTTTGTTTTCCACTTTGCCGGCGATCTCCGGCGGCAATCCTTCCAACCGGCAAGCCGATGTGATTCAGACGTCGCGCGGGGAGCTTCGCATCACTCCCGTTTATCACGGCAGCGTGATGCTTGAATTTGGCGGGAAGGTGATTCACGTCGATCCCTGGAGCCAGGGAGATTTTACGGGACTTCCGCCTGCGGATTTGATTGTGATCACGCACACTCATCAAGACCATCTGGATCGCGCCATGGTCGACAAGCTGAAGAAGCCCGAGACCATTATCGTCGCCCCGCCGGCCGTCCTCGATACCCTGAATTGCGCGCCGGCTTGCGGCATCGCCGAGTCGATCAGCGATTCCGAACAGCGGACGGTGATGGGCATCGGATTCGAGGGCGTCCCGATGTACAACCTGGTGTTTGGATCGGGGCCGGGAAAACCGTATCACCACAAGGGAATTGGAAGCGGCTACGTTTTGAATTTTGGCGACACGCGCGTCTATTTTTCGGGCGACACGGAATGCACGCCGGAAATGAAAGCCCTGAAAAATATTTCGGTCGCGTTCCTGGCGATGAATCCTCCGCGAACGATGCCGCCGCTCGAGGCCGCGGAGTGCGCGAAAGCGTTCAAGCCCAAAATTGCGTACCCCTATCACTACCGCGGCTCAAAGCCCGAGGATTTCGGCGACGCCCTCAAGGGTACGCCCGGAGTGGAAGTGCGGATTCGGAAGCTTGAGGGCGAGCCGTAAAGAAATTCGCACCGTCTTTTTCCGTGTTACAGCCTGAGTCACCCGCCATAAAGCCGTTATTGCGATGAGTCCAAATCTTTGTGCGGAAGGCTTCGCGCGATTTTGAGTCGTGGCCCGGCGTGCTACAGTTGACTCTGTGCGCCCTGAAATCGAGCAAGCGGTTCAACTCATCCAGCGCAAGGACCCGAAGTCGCTCGAAGAGGCCCTGGCGTTGCTGCAAAACACGGTTTTTTCGTTCAGCATGAAAGTTTGCGGGCAGCGGCAGGACGCCGAAGACACCATGCAGGAAGTACTAATCAAGTCGGTTCCCAACCTCCCCAAATTCGACAGCCCGAGAGCGCTGATGGTTTGGCTGTACAAGGTCGCCAAGACCCGCTGTCTGATGAGCCGGCGCGAGAGCAAATTCGCTCCCAAGGAAGCGCTGTCTCTCGAAGCATTGATGCCGGACCGGCGGGAACTCGAAAAACTTTCGGGCGGAGCGGACGGCACACCGGAAACCGCGCTCCTGCGCCGTGAAAATGCCAAGCGTCTGCGGGAAGCGGTGCGGAAATTGCCGCCGGAGTACCGGCTGATCCTGGTGCTGCACGACATGGAAGAGCTTTCCGACACGGACATCGCCGAAATCACGGGGCTGCGTGCGGGAACGATACGCGTTCGGTTGCACCGAGCCCGGCTATTCGTGCGCAAGGAACTCGCTAGACGCCAAATTCAGAGCGTTCCCCAACAGGCATTGAAGCCTCCCGCTCTTATTGCAGCGCAACCTCGCGAGCGGCGTTGCAAGGAAATGTTCGCTGAACTCTCCAGCTACCTCGACGATGAATTGGACGATTCCCTGTGTGAAGAGCTCGAAAAGCACATGGATGGCTGTGAACCCTGTAAGGCGTTTCTGGCGAGTTTGGAAAAGACGATCGAGCAGTGCCGAAGCGCGTCAAATGAATCGCCGGACTCTCGTGTCGCCGCCAAGCTCAGGCAGGAATTGCTCAGCGAATACCAAAGCGCCTTGGCTACGCTCAACAAACGCCAGGGCGGCGATTTGTGAAGTAGCACAGGCTTCAGCCTGTGGGGTTAGACCTTGCAAAGACTAAACCCCACAGGCTGAAGCCTGTGCTACTTAACCCCCTCGATTCCCAAAATTCACGGCACATTTTCCTGTAACAGCTTGGCGATTACTGCATTTGTTCGGTGTGAGCTCTGCGGAACTGATACGAGTCACGATGGCCGTCACATCGGATGGTGACGGCGCTCACAGGCAGTCTAGCTATTTTCGGCTTTGCTATGAGTATAGGGGGCATTTGGAGTATGGGAGGCGAATATGATCAGCGCAAAAGTCCAGCTGACTCAACCACTTAAGGCGGAGCGACAGTTTGTGGGCACGACGGGAAGCGAGCACCACATCCTGCTCGATGATCCTGCCGGGGCCACCGGCCCGAAACCCATTGAATTGGTCGCCATGGCGCTGGCCGGCTGCACGGCTTTCGACGTGATTACGATCCTTCGCCAGAAGTACCACCAGAAAGTGACCGGATACGAAGTGCGAGTCGAAGCCGACCAAGCGGAACGTCCTCCGCAGGTGTTTACGGCGGTTCGCATTGTCCACGTGCTCACAGGCTGCGAAATCGATCGCAAAGCCGTGGAGGAAGCGATCCGTCTGTCCGAGGAAAAGTACTGCTCGGTGGGCGCCATGGTGAAGCAGACGGCCAGCTTGCACACGACATTTGAAATTTTGGAAGAGAAGACCAGCTGGCTGGCATTGACACCAGCCGCTGCCTAGGGATAGAAACCTGAAATGAAAATTTACGGACGACATCACGTTAATGAGGTTCGCCTCCTATCGAACGCTCCTGTCCGATTCGGAGGCGATTCTCACTTCACGGCGAGCCTCGCGCTTGGCTTGCTTTTTGCGTACTTCACACCTGGACTCCTGTTCGGTCAGCAGGCGCCGCAGCCGTCTCCACTGACATTGCGGCAAGCGGTGAACATCGCGCTGGAGAAAAATCCGCAGCGCAAAGTAGCGCTTGCGGATTCGCGGGCCGCTTCCGCCGATGTGAGGCAGGCCAGGTCGTCGCTCTACCCACACGTCACGTTTTCCGAAACCGCGACGGCCGGCGACGATCCCGTGTTTGTCTTCGGCAGCAAATTGCGGCAAGAGCGCTTTGGCGCGCCCGACTTCGCGTTGAACGTGCTGAATACGCCGGCGCCGTTCGGCAACTTTGCCACGCGTTTCGGCGGGACGTGGAATCTGTTCGATTCGCTGGCAAGCTGGCGTTCCGTGAACCGCGCGGAGCGGGAGAAGGACGCTTCGGATCGTCAACTGGAGCGCACCGGCCAGGAAATCGTGTTTCGCGTGGCCGACTCCTACTACGCCGTCCTGCTGGCCAAGAAGCAACTCGAGGTGGCCGGGCAGGCGATGCAGACGGCGCAGGCCATCCTGGAACGCAGCAAGAATCGCGTCGAGAGCGGCGTGGTGGTGGAGTCGGACTCGCTCAGCGCGCAGGTGCGACTGGCGACGCGGAAACAGGAACTGATCCGCGCGCAAAATAATCTGGCAATGGCGCGAGCGCAGTGGAGCGCCGCCATGGGCCTTTCCACGCAGAATGATTTCGAGCCGGCCGACTCGCTAGAGGAAAGAAACCTGCCGGCGACGCCGCTGGAAGAGCTCGAGAAACTGGCGATCGAAATGCGCCCTGATTTGAAGCGGATTCGTTCGGAGGAAGCGGCGCAGCAGCAAAGCGTCTCCATCGCGAAATCTTCCTTCGGCCCGCGAGTCAACGCCTTCGCAGGCTGGGAGGCCGACAACCCAACGCTGATTGCGGGCGGCGGCGGGAACAACTGGCTGGCGGGAATCGAAGTGCAAATCGACCTCTTCGAGGGCGGAGCGAAGCAGGCTCAGCTTTCCCACGAGCGAGCGACCCGGGAGAAAATTGCCGCCGTGAAGGAAATGGCGACGGATGCCGTGCGTCTGGAAGTTCGCCGAGCCTACTACGACCTGGACGCGACGCGTCAACAGCTCGAAGTGGGTCGCGCTTCGATCGCCGAGTCGCAGGAAAGTCTGCGGATCAATCAGGACCGCTATGAAGCGGGACTTTCGACCCTCACGGATCTGCTTGCCGCGGAAGAGGCGGCGCGGCGCACGCAAGCCGACTATTGGGAAACCGTTTGTCACTTCTACACCGGTTATGCCGCGCTCGAGCTTGCCAGCGGCACGCTCAATTCACAATCGCCCGTGGTGACGCCATGAACGGAAGGAATGGAGCGGTTGCAGTCTTTTCTTTGCTGATCGTTGGACTGGGCGGCGGGATGCTTGGATGTTCCAGCAACAATCGCGTGCCGTCCGTGGCGCCGGAAGTAGCGAGCGGCGTTGCAGTGATCGCTGCGCAAAGAACAACGGTTCCCGATTGGCTCGAAGCGGTGGGGACGGTGCACGCCGCGCAATCCACCCGGATCGCCAGCCAAACGATGGGCAATATCGTCGAGATTCGCGCGCAGGAAGGCGACCGCGTCCAGGGCGGCCAGATTCTGGCCGTGATTGACGACTCGCAACCCCGCGCCGCCATGGAACAATCCGCCGCAGCCGTGACCGCCGCGCAGAAAGAAGTTTCCTCCGCCGAATCGGACCTCGCTCTGGCCGAATCGACATTGAAGCGCTATCAACAACTGTACGAAAAAAAGTCGATCAGTCCGCAAGAATACGACGAGATCAAAGCCCGCTCTCAAGCCGCGGAGGCGCGGCGCGACCTGTCGCGGGCAGGCGAAGCGCAAGCCAGTGCGGCGCTCACGCAGTCTCGAACTGCCCTCGCCAACACGCAGATTCGCGCGCCCTTTGCCGGCGTGGTGACGGAGAAGAAGGCGGACGCCGGCACGTTCGCTTCGCCGGGCATGCCGCTGTTCACACTGGAAGACACGAGGGGCTATCGCCTCGAAGCGATGGTCGATGAGAGCGACATTCGTCTCGTCCGCGTTGGCGAGGCCGTTCCCGTCCTTCTTGATTCCGTGGAAAGCGCCGAATCCCGGGGAAAAGCGGCGCAAATCGTTCCGGCCGCGGATCCGGCAAGCCGCAGTTTCCTGGTGAAAATCGAATTGCCTGCCGACGCGCGCCTCCGTTCCGGCCTGTTTGGCAGGGCGCGGTTTCCACGTGGCGCGCGCTCCGCGCTCTTGATTCCCCGAACCACGATCGTGGAGCGCGGACAATTGCGTGGCGTATTCGTGATTGATGCAAACCAGATCGCCCAGTTGCGCTACGTCACGCTGGGCAGGGCGTCCGGGGAAAAAGTGGAAGTGCTTTCCGGTTTGCAGGATGGAGAAAAACTCATTGCCGCGCCGGGAGACCGGGACCTTGGCGGCAAGCGGATCGCGCCCCGCCCATGAGCGAAACTTCCTCCAAGCCGAAAGCCGCAACTCACACGCCGCGCCTGGCGGGCCGCATCGCGCAGATTTTCATTCAGTCGAAGCTGACGCCGCTGGTGATTGTTTTCGCGCTGCTCCTGGGCGTTTTCAGCATCCTCCAGACGCCGCGCGAGGAGGAACCGCAGATCGCCGTGCCGATGCTCGACGTGTTCGTGCAAATGCCGGGGGCCTCCGCGCAGGAAGTCGCGGAGCGCGCCACTGTGCCAATGGAAAAGCTGCTCCGCGAACTGCCGGGTGTCGAGTACATCTACTCGATCAGTCATCCCGGCCTGAGCATGGTGATCGTGCGCTTCTATGTGGGCACGAAAGAAGAAGACGCGGTCGTGCAAACGTACAACAAACTCTACTCGAATTTCGACCGCATCCCGCCAGGCGTCTCCCAGCCGCTCATCAAAGTGCGCTCGATCGATGATGTCCCCATCCTCGCACTGACGCTTTGGGGGAAAAACTACGATGGTTACCAGTTGCGGCGAATCGCGGCGGAGCTGGAGCATTCCCTGAAGCAAGTGGACGACGTTTCCGAAACCACGATGATCGGCGGCCAGACGCGCAAGTTGCGGGTGATTCTCGACACGCAACGGCTCTCCGCGTACGGACTCACTCCCGGCACCATCGTCATGCAGCTCGGCGACTCGAACACGCGCAGCCAGTCCGGCAGCTTTGCCAGCGAGAACCGGGAATTCCAGGTCGAAGCCGGCAACTTCTTCACCCGGCCCGAAGAGCTTCAGCAAGTCGTCGTCGGCGTTCACTCAGGCCGGCCCGTGTATCTGCGCGACGTCGTGGAGGCGATCGAAGACGGCCCGGCCGAGCCGGACAGTTACGTCTTATTCGCCGGCGCGAAAGGAACAACGGGAAGCGCCGCAAACCCGGAATATCCCGCGGTCACCCTCACGCTCGCCAAACGCAAGGGCGCGAATGCCACGCTGATTGCGGAGAGCGCTTTGCAAAAGATCGGCGCGCTGCGCGGCAACCTGCTGCCCAACGATCTGAACGTCAGCGTGACGCGCAACTACGGCGAAACGGCGAAGGATAAATCCGACGAACTTCTCCAGCACCTTTTTATCGCCACGATTTCCGTGACGCTGCTCATCGCACTCGCTTTGGGCTGGCGCGAATCGGGCGTCGTGCTGCTGGCCATTCCCGTAACGCTGGCGCTGACCCTTTCGGTCTTCTATCTTTACGGCTACACGCTGAATCGCGTGACGCTCTTCGCGCTGATTTTCTCCATCGGCATTCTGGTGGATGACGCCATCGTCGTCGTCGAAAACATCGTCCGTCATTTTCGCCTGCCCGAAAATCGCGGGAGGTCCCTCGCCGGGGTGGCCGTGGAAGCGGTGGACGAAGTCGGCAATCCCACCATCCTGGCGACCTTCGCGGTGATCGCGGCCATCCTCCCGATGGCATTCGTGCGCGGTCTGATGGGCCCGTACATGCGTCCCATTCCGGTCGGCGCATCCTCGGCGATGCTTTTTTCTTTGGTGGTCGCCTTTGTCGTCTCGCCCTGGGCGGCGCTTCGACTGCTGCATCACTACGCCGATCGTCCCGAGTCCGGGCACGAAGCGGAAGGCTGGACCACGCGGTTCTACCGGCGCCTGATGAATCCGTTGATCCAAAACTCAGGGCGGAGGTGGGCCTTTCTTGGCGGCGTGGTTGTGCTGCTGCTCGCGGCGGTCGCGTTCATCCCGCTGAAGTGGGTGCAAGTCAAGATGCTGCCCTTCGACAATAAGAGTGAGTTCCAGGTGATTATCGACATGCCCGACGGTACGCCGCTGGAGCAGACGACGCGAGTGGCGCAGGCGCTGGGAAGTTATCTGGGCGGGCAGTCGGAGGTCGTCAACTACCAAATCTATTCCGGCACATCCGGCCCGTACAATTTCAACGGCCTCGTGCGGCACTACTTCCTGCGGCGCGGAACCAATCAGGCCGACATTCAGGTCAACCTGCTCTCGCTCCACGATCGCAAGGCGCAAAGCCACGACATTGCGCGAAGGCTGCGGCCGGAACTGGACAAGATCGCGGCTCCCTTTGGAGCGCGAATCAAGGTGGCGGAAGTTCCGCCCGGCCCGCCGGTTCTCGAAACGCTTGTCGCGGAGGTTTACGGCCCCGACTACAAGGGCCAAACGGAACTGGCGGCAAAAATAAAAAAGATTTTCCAGGAAACGCCGGGCGTGGTGGACGTCGACTGGTACGTGGAAGATCCCCAAACGAAGTACGATTTGAAAGTCGACCTCGACAAGGCGGCGCTGCAGGGCGTATCCGCGGCGGAAGTGTCGCGCACGGTGCAAATCGGGTTGAACGGGGCTTCGGCGGGACTG
>JBGQJJ010000031.1:0-14628 GCA_041498955.1 Terriglobia bacterium | reverse complement strand
GTGTTGGGAGCGTCTTTCACTTCAGAGTAGATTCCGGTTTTGGGATCGAAGCGGTAGGAAAATGGGCCGCCGGAAACCCACAAGATTCCTTTCGGATCTTCGCGCACCGTGTTCATCGACTTGCCCGGCCCTTTGTACTTGGTCTGCCTGCCGGACTTGACGTCGACTTTCACCAGCGTTCCACCCTCTTCCACGACCCACGCCGAAACTCCATCGCGTGTCATTTGCACTGAGCGAGTGCCCACTCGGGGCGACTGGCTCTCCCACAAATATTCTTGCAGCTCGCCCGTTTCCGGATTCAATCGGCCGACGCCGTTTACCGTCCCGAAATAGGGGCACCAGACGTTGCCGTCTTTGTCCGGGTTCGCGTCCCAGGTCATCCGCCCCGGCGGCATTTCGTATAGGACGTACACAATCTTGAGCGCGTCGTCGCTGAACTGCTTCTTCCAATCCACATAGCCGGGAAGATCGGCCGGGGATTCCGGAAGCGCTCCCGGTCCCGTGCCGAAAATCTTGCTGGCGTAGGCCGCCAGTTCGTTGACGTCCTGGTCGTTCTTGATCGTGCCGTACACCACGCCGCCGCCAATCCTGGTCGACATCTGATCCTTGAGGACCTCGCGCCATCCGGCTTCGTCCCGCCGCACGTTGATGAATTGCTGAAACCCGTGGCAACTCGAGCCGCAGCGGGCGAACTTATCTTTGCCGGGCCCCTCCGGAAACAGGTCGATGCCCTGGATGATCGGAATTTCGTCCCAGTGCACCATCTGCTTTTGCAGCGTCCAGTCGAAAGTGGCGTTTTGGCTGGCGGCCAGGACGATTCCGCTTTTCGGGTCGGACCGGTAACCCACGGCCTTCGCCAGCACCTGATAATCGCCTGCTGGCAGATTCTCCACTCGATACTTCCCATCATTGCCGGAAAGCACGATGACCGTCACCCGGGTCTTGGCATTTCGAGCCTGCACGAACGCAGCACGAAATGGAGCGCCGTCCGGCCCCGTCACCTTGCCTGTGATCGTCGCCCCGAACGCCATCGTGGAAATGAGACCCATGGCGCTCACTAAGCCCAGGATTTTGAGAGTTCTGAGTGGCTGCATGACTCCTCCTTGCAATAGGCGATCGAGGCCGCTCGATCCGCGAACAAAAGCACCCAAGATCGGGCGCCCATGCTGTCGAAAACGGACCGCGTCGGATAAATGCGCAGTTCTGCCTTTGCCAGGCCGTAATGCCGCAGAGGCTACCAAACAGACGTACCGACTGTCTATGGAGATCTCTATGCCCCCCTGATCATTGGCACTCTCGCTAGCCTCGTAACGAACTGATTCCCAACGAAATCAATTCCTTGCGAAGTTCCAAAGGTAGTGCTAATTTGCTTCTCAATAGAATTTTAGATTATTGCTCTAGGCCATTGCTAAGTGCCTGAAGCTTTGTAGGGGTATCTCAGCATGACCTCGGTCATGGAGGGTCCCATGGGGGAAAAGCCTCGCTATCCCGGTATCCGCGTCACTGCCAACGGAAACCAACTGGTTTCTTATCACACCGAAACTCGCATCACCGACGCGGGAATCTTCTACCCGATCACTCCGTCCACCGAGGGTGGAGAGCTGTACCAGCAGGCTTTTGCGGAAGGCAAATTGAATGTCTTCGGCCACAACACCATCGCCGTCGAGGCGGAAGGCGAGCACGCGGCGCAGGGCGGCGCCATCGCGCACTCCGTCTGCGGCCAGCGGGTCGTCAACTTTACGTCGGGCCAGGGAATCGTTTATGGCGTGGAACAGTATTACCACGCGCCTGGCAAGTGCTCGACGATGGTTCTGGAAGTAGGGGCTCGAGCGCTCACCAAGCACGCGCTGAATGTCCACTGCGGGCACGACGATGTTTACGGCGCGCTCGACACCGGGTGGATCATTCTGTTCGGCAAAGACGCTCAGCAAGCGGCCGACCAGGCGCTCATTCTGCGGCGCGTCACGGAACTCAGCCTGACTCCCGGAATGAATGTGCAGGACGGATTTCTCACTTCGCATCTGGAGCGCACCTTCTACAAGCACGAGTCGGAACTGATGCGCGAATATCTGGGCGCGCCGGATGACATGATCGATTGTCCGACCGAAAGCCAGCGCATTCTGTTTGGCCCGAAGCGGCGGCGCGTGCCGCGCATGATCGACTTGACGAACCCCGTGCTCCTTGGTCCTGTGCAAAATCAGGAGCATTACATGCAGGGCGTCGTGGCGCGCCGCAACAACTTCACGGAGCCGATTCTCTCCTTCCTGGAAGCCGCCTACAAAGATTTCGGAGATTTGACCGGCCGTCATTATGGCTTGATCACTCAATACAAGACGGAAGATGCGGACACAGTATTCGTATCCCTTGGCTCGGCGGCCGAGAATATCGAGGCGGCTGTCGATTATCTGCGAGAGCGGCGGAATGCCAAAGTGGGTTCGATTCATCTGAACGTTTTCCGGCCATTCCCGGAGGCCGCCGTCATTCAGGCACTCGCCGGCAAGCGCAATGTCATTGTCCTCGAGCGTACGGACGAGCCCATGTCCGGCGACAACCCCATGGGGCGGGAAATCCGGACGGCTTTGAGCAAGGCACTGGTGACACAGGACCATCGTGCAGAGGCGGGCCTTCCCGCCATTACGCCGGATCGGATGCCACGGCTCTTTGCCGGCATCTACGGTCTGGGCTCACGAGATTTCAGGCCCGAGCACGTTCTGGGCGCCTACGAATTCGCGACGGGAACACGGACCCGCAAGGATGGCAAGGGCGTGGCGGATGGAGTGTCCTTTATCGTCCTGGGCGTTGACCATCCCTACGAAGTGAAATCGGACGAGACGCCGTCGCTGCTTCCCGAAAAAGCAGTGGCCGTGCGTTTCCATTCCATTGGAGGGTGGGGCGCAATCACCACCGGAAAGAATCTTGGCGCGATCATCGGCGACTTGAACGATCTGCTTTACGATCGCGACAAAGTGGTGGACGAGTGGGGCAATCCCAAGGAAATCATCCACGTCAGCGCCAACCCGAAATACGGTTCCGAGAAAAAGGGCGCGCCGACTTCCTACTTCATGGTCGCCGCTCCCCAGCGCATTCGCGTGAATTGCGATCTGCGGCATGTCACGGTTGTGCTGTGTTGCGATCCCAAGGCGTTCACGCACACCAATCCGCTGGACGGAATGCTCGAAGGCGGCGCCTTGATCTGGGAATCGGAAGAGGAAGGCGAAAAAGCGTGGGAGCGTTTGCCCATGTGGGCGCGCAGGCAAATCATCGACAAAAAAATTCATGTGTACACGCTGCCCGGCTTCGTGATTGCCCGCAATGCGACCGATCGCGCGGACCTTCAATTGAGAATGCAAGGGAACGCATTTCTGGGCGCGTTCTTTGCGGTGTCGCCGATTTTGCAGGAGTTCCGAATTACGCCGGAACAGTTCCGTGAAGTGGTCCACAAGCAGTACGTCAAAAAATTCGGCCGTCTGGGCGACGCGGTTGTGACTTCCAACATGGAAGTCATGACGCAAGGCTTCGAGCGAGTTCGTGAAATCCGTGTCGGGGAGATGGAGGCGCCGGACCGGTCCTCTCTTCGAGGCGAGGCCCTGCTGCCGATGGTCGCCAACAATTCAGCGGAGGGCGGTTGCGGCTCCGGGTGCCGCTCCCACGAAGTTCCGGCGGGCCAGGGCACGCGCACGCCAGTCACTTCAATCGCCATGTTCGATTCCGAGTTTCGTTCCAACTACGGATACAATCAGCCGGCCTCGCCGCTCGCGTCGGTGGGCGTAATGGCAGCCGGCAGCGGCGACACTGCCTCCAAATATGTCGCGCGGCGCGAAACCCCACTGTTCATACCGGAAAATTGCACGCAATGCATGGAGTGCATTTCGGTTTGTCCGGACACGGCGCTGCCGAATTGCTCTCAGGATTTGGAAACCCTTCTGCGAACCGCGATCGCGAACTATGTAACGGACCCTGGTGAGCGCACGAAGATGTTCCGGTCGGTGCCGGAGATTGACAAGCGCACGCGCGCCTTAATGCGGGATTCCGTCACCGCCAAAACTCCCACTCCCCTCCCTGAGCTCCTTCGCAAAGTAACGAGCGAGGTGGACGGATTCTCCGACGAGGCCAAGCGCCAATTCTTTGCCGTCATCGAGAAAGTTCCGATGGCCTTCCAGAAGGTCAACGCAATCTTTTCGACACCGGAAAGGAGAACGCCGGGAAGCGGTGGCGTGTTCTCCATTTTCGTTTCCGACCTCTGCAAGGGCTGCGCCGCGTGCGTCACCGCGTGCGGCGATCACCAGGCGCTGCGGATGGTGCAGGAGACCGAGGACGTCAACGCCGAGCACGAGACCGGAACCGCCTTCCTGAACCTCTTGCCGGATACCTCGCAGAAGTATCTGGGTCTGTACAACGACACGCACCCCGAGGACTCCAAGACCGCTGCGCTGCGCAATTTGCTGATGGTGCGGCGTAACTATGATGCGCTGGTCTCGGGCGACGGCGCGTGCGCCGGCTGCGGCGAGAAGAGCGTGCTGAAAGCCATTACCTCGGTCACCGAAGCGTACATGCGGCCCCTCTATCACGCCAAGGCCGAGCGGTTCCGCGCCAAGGCAAGTGACCTCGAGAAGATGGGCGTGCAGAAACTCGCGGAACTCAAGGCCCGAAACGAACAAGAGTATCAGCTCTTGCGCCTGGCGATCGCCCATCTGGTGATGGGACTCGGCGGCGAAGACGAAAACGATACCAAGTCGCGTATCGCCGCTCATGGCGAGATCACGGACGGAGATCTCGTCTACGCCATTGCCACCGTGTTGCTGCAAGAGGCCTTCAATCACATGAACCTTCAGGCCATCGATGGACGGCTCGCAAACGGCATGTCCGTGATGGCCATGGCCGCCCACACCGGATGCAATACCGTATACGGTTCGACGCCCTCAAATAATCCACACCCGTATCCCTGGATGAACTCTCTTTTCCAGGACGGCGTAACCGTGGGGTGGCTGCTGGGTGAGAGCTTTATCGTGGATCATGCTCGCCGGTCCGTAGTCCCCGAACGGCTGGCCGATGTCCTGCTGCAGCGGACAGAAAACGTCATCAACCCGCGCGAGTACTATGAATTCACGCATTTCACCGATGCGCTGATGACCGACCAGGAGATCCTGGAACTTCCGAAAGTATGGGTGGTTGGCGGCGACGGCGGCATGGGAGACATCGGGTATCAAAACACTTCGAAGGTCATCCTCCAGAATCGCCCGAACGTCAAAGCCCTAATGCTCGACACTCAGGTTTATTCGAACACGGGCGGCCAGAACTCGGATTCAACCCCGATGCTGGGCGGAAACGACATGAACGTGTTTGGCGCCGCCACGCAGGGCAAGAACGTCGAGAAGAAAACAGTGGCCGAGACATTCCTAGCCGGCCACGGGTCGCCATTCATCGCCCAAATCTCGATCGCGAATGCTCCAAAGCTCTACAGGGCCATCCTGGAAGGGATCGAGTATCGCGGAACGGCCTTCCTGCAATGCTTCACCACCTGCCAGCCGGAACATGGAGTGGCCGATGACATGGCGCTCACCCAGGCGCAGCGCGTCCGCGATTCCCGCGGAGCGCCGGAGTTTGTTTTCAACCCGCGGCTTGGCGAAACGTACCAGGAAGCCCTCGATCTGAAGGGCAACCCGTCGATGGAGAAGGATTGGTACGAAACGAAGTTCAAGGCCACCAACGAACCGTACCGCTATACCGTGGCTCATTGGTGCGCCACGGAAGCGCGCTTCCGGAACCATCTGAAGAAAATCAAGAAAGAGGATGCGGCCAAGTTGATCTCACTCGAAAACATGCTCGTCCGTATCACCCAACAGGACGTGGTCTACCGCCGCTATCTGATTCATGATCAGCGGTCCTTCATTCCCGACTTCGGCGTGTACATAAAAGTGCCGGGGCCCAAGGGTGATGTGGAGTACCGCTCGCTCTCGCGGCAGTTGGTGATGTTCTGCGTGGAGCGCCGCAAGGCCTGGCGCATGCTGCAGAGCAAGGCAGGGATCGAGAACCAGGAGTACAAAGCGCAGCGCGCGATCCTGGCCGACGTGGATGCGGGAAAAATCTCCCGGGAAGACTTCTTCGCGCGTGCCGAGGAATTGATGAAGGAGAGGCTCAGTAGCGCCGCGAAGGAAGCACCTCGGCCGGAAAAACCGGCGCCGGTCGCTGCGGCTAAAACTCCCGCCAATGGTTCCGAGACCGTGAGTAAGAATCGCGAAAGTGAAGCGCCTTCACCGGCAAATCCGGCGCCGGTCGTTGTAGCTCAGATGTCCGCCACAGTTACCGAAACAGTGACTCAGAGTAAGGAGAGCGAAACTTCTGAAGTGGTCGTAGCCGTGACAGCGCAAGCGACAATAGTACGGGAAGCGGAAAATGAGTCGGGCGACTGGGAACAAAGCGTACAGTTACGGTTGATGGAGCTGGACGTGGATCCGGGCAATGATGCGGGCGGACATTTGCGCAAACGCGCCGGAAATTAAGAAATTGCCAAACGGATCGAAAAATCCCTAGAGCGATACCGGGTCAGGCAATCGGAAGACATGGCCGGGCAGGAGCAATCTTCGTTTGGCCGGGGATTAACCCGGATACTGGCTGGTAATGTAGCTATGCAACTGGGATATGGTTTGCTGCTGGGCGGAAATCATCCACTTCACCAGATCGCCGATTGAAACAACACCCACTATTTTCCCATTTTCAACTACCGGCAGGTGGCGGATGTGTTTTTCGGTCATGATTCTCATGCCATCTTCGACCGTCTGCTCCGGGGTCACGAAAATCACGGGACTCGTCATGATTTCCTTTACCTGGGTTTGCTTGGAGGACTTTCCCTGCAGAATGACTTTTCGCGCATAATCACGCTCGGAGACGACACCCACCAGATTGCCTTCCGCGACCACCAACAAAGCTCCTACATATTTTTCCGCCATGATTTCGATCGCATCGTAGACGCAAGCATCCGGCGAAACAGACCAGACGTTCAGGTCTTTCTGTCTCAAGACCAATCGAATTGTATCGACCAGGTACATGGGCGTCTCTGTTTCAATAGCGGGTCAAGAAGAATCCAGGATCCTCGTTGATCTCTATCCGTTCGCTTGACCTTACGGCAGCTATTTTTCCGTGTCAAGTTAAGATCCTAGTGCACCTAAGGTCGCGCTCGATAAATGTTCCTTTGGAAGCTGGCCACTCCACGCAAATTGTTTGCGGACGTTGCTGGCTGCATGCCTTTGGACTGCATGGCGGCGCATCGTGTGTCATTCTGAAGCTGCAATTTAGGTTTGCCTTGAAAAGTTGTTGACACCAAGTTTACTTCGGGGCACCATGCTCCCCCTAAACTGAAGTTAGTTCGGCAACCAACTAGTGGTGCTTCGTCCCCCCTTCTAGCTTGCCTCGTAATGCGGTGGATTTGCATTCAGCGGTAAAAATTTAGCGGCGCGGTGGAGTATTACGTGAACTTTTCTGATGCACGCTTAGCATGGCGGCATGACCATGCTCAAGCGACGTGTGCAGATTTGCCCCAGTCTTGCAAGTCAGTCCAGTTGTTGAAATTGTTTTTGCCTTTCCATCATGGACCTCGCCTTGAAGCGAGGTCCATGAATCCTTTACTTCAGAGTGTGCAGCCCGACCAACTTCCTGTATCTACAGAGAGGACTCGATGAAACACAAGAAAAAGGACACGAAACTTAACAGACGCGCGTTTCTCAACACCTTGGGTGCTTCCGCTGGAATCGCGGCATCCCTGCCGGCAATTTCGATCCTGTCGGAAGCCACGGCCGCCTACGCCGACGATATTGGGCCACAGGGCGGCCGTGATCGCGCCGAATCGTCGGAAAGAATCCGGCAAGACGTCGCCGAGCGGGAGAGCCATGTGCGCATTCCGCATCACGATGACAATGGCGACGAAGCGTTGTACCCGTCCAAAATTGGAAACTATTCCAAAAACTTGAAGCACGATCCGAACACCGGTGAAGTCGACCCGGC
This sequence comes from Terriglobia bacterium, assembly GCA_041498955.1. Taxonomy (GTDB): domain Bacteria; phylum Acidobacteriota; class Terriglobia; order Acidiferrales; family UBA7541; genus Palsa-360. Next base: position 6,630 of record JBGQJJ010000031.1, on the reverse strand, counting down.
GGCCTATCAGGCCATGATTGACGCGATCTCCAGCGGGCGGTTCGACGACTTCGAAGCGTTGTTCACGAACGGCTACTTTGGGGCGTCGGATCCGGCCATGCAGCGCCGGTTGGTCAACCCGGGCTCCGGGTACGCTTTTGATCTCGAGGGAACAGACTCGCATCAGTTGAAATTAGCTCCGGCTCCGGCGTTCGCCAGCGCGCAGGAAGCGGGTGAAATGGCGGAGTTGTACTGGATGGCGCTGCTGCGCGACGTCAACTTCGCGGATTATGATTCCAACCCCACGGCGCAGATGGCGGCCGGGGACTTGTCGAATCTGTCGGACTTCCGCGGGCCGAAAGACGGCGGTGCAGTCACGACGAGAACTCTCTTTCGAGACACGTATCCCGGTTGCACGGATGGTCCGTATATTTCGCAATTCCTTTTGCAGCCGTGCAATTTCGGATCGATGCGAATCGACACGCGGATGGTGACGGTTGCGCCAGGCATCGATTATATGACCGACTTCGGCAGCTGGCTCGACGTGCAGAACGGTAGGGATACACCCCCAATTCCCACCGGAGGTCACGCCTATTGCAGAAGTGGCCGGGACCTGACGCATTACGTCAATATCGACGCGCTGTTCGAGGCGTACTTCGTCGCCTGCATTAATTTGCTCGGCAACGGATATTTCGCGAACCCCGGGAATCCATACGGCCGCATCTATGACGGCGGCGCCGGCCGCCATCGCAATCTAATAGACGATCCGAACGGATCGCTGGCGCAGGTCGGCTTCGGGACCTTTGGAGGACCCGCGGTCTTGACGCTGGCGTGCGAACCGGCCACGCGGGCGTTGAAGGACGTCTGGTATCAGAAGTGGCTCGTCCATCGGCGCTTGCGGCCCGAGGAATTTGGCGGGCGCGTCGAGGTGCAGCGGCTCGGAGGCAGCTATCCGATCCATGGCGACCTGCTAAACGTGTCGACCGTGCTCAATGGCGTGTTCAGCAAGTGCGGGACGAATTTGCTGCCCATGGCATTCCCGGAAGGATCGCCGAATCATACGTCATACGGCTCGGGCCATGCGACCGTTGCGGGCGCGTGCGTGACGATGCTGAAGGCGCTATTCGACGACACGCAGCCGATCAAGAATCCGGTCGTGCCGAATCCGGCGAACAACGGGAAGACTTTGATTCCGTACGTCGCGCCGCCGGGTGAACCGCTGCTGACCGTTGGAGGCGAGCTGAACAAAGTCGTATCGAACGTCTCGCAGGGACGGAACATAGCGGGCGTCCACTGGCGCAGCGATGCGACGGAGTCGAATGCCCTTGGCGAGGCTGCGACGATCAGCATGCTCAATGACATGAAGCGGACGTTCAGCGAACCCTTCTCCGGATTCACGTTCACGAAGTTCGACGGAACGACGATCACGGTCTGAGCGGCGCCTCTTGCCCGTTCCATGATTCGCCGACACCCCCGAAATTGTATGCCGGGGGAGCCGGCGGTATACTATCCAACGCTGTAAAAAATATTTGCCATCCGGGATGAGACGCGCCCGCGGCCGCATTCGCCGTATACCTGCATTTTGCGCCCTGTTGGGCCGCGCGTTCGAACTTGTTTGGAGGAACATTCATGGGGAAAATTATTTTCCGTGCGCTTTTAGGTTCCCTTTTGGCATTTCCACTGGCGGCGCAGACCAGCCCGCAGGCTCCGCCCAAAGACCTCTCCGCGTGGCTTCGCAATTCCTACGCCATGAATCGCAAATTCATCGCGCGCACCGCGGAAAAGATGCCCGAGGAATTCTACGGTCTGCGCCCCGGCGCGCAACCGGAGGTCCGGACGTTCGGGCAACTGATCGGACATCTGGCCAATTTTAATTATCGGTGGTGTTCGGATGCCAAGGGCGAGAAGAATCCGATGGAAGAAACCGATTTTGAAAAGCTCACCTCGAAGGCCGACCTCGTAAAGGCTCTGAACAGCGCATTAACCTACTGCGACGGCGCGTATGCCATGCTCACGGACGCGAATTCCAAGGATATCGTGCAAGGCACACGGGACGATGGCACGAAAGCTCCTGTCATGCGAATCAGCCGGTTAATTTCGAATCTCGCGCACAACAACGAGCACTACGGCAACCTCGTCACGTACCTGCGGATCAAGAGCATCGTCCCGCCTTCCTCCGAGCCGCGCTGATTCCCAGCGCGGACCGCTGACACGCGCCCCGGAAACGTGTTATGTTGCGCCGCAACACATCACGAAGTTCTTTTGATGTGGGGAGGAAACGAGCATGGGGAACCGCGCTTCTGGAAACTTCGAGACCTCCGTCAGGTTTGGCAACGAAACGGGCAATCGTTTCGACCCTTGCGCTTCCCGCAGGAAATTCCTGAAAGCCCTCGCCATGGCCGGGGCGGGCGCAATTCTCCCCAGGAGCGGGCTCATCGCGCAGGTGACTTCCCCATCGGTCCGTCCCCTCGCAGGCCGCATTGATATTCATCACCACATTTTTCCGCCGTTTTACGTCAAGGCCGTGGAAGACCAATTGCGCGCGAGCGGTTTCGTGCTCCGGCCCTGGACCCCCGCTACTTCGATCGACATGATGGACAAGCACGGAATCGCTACTGGATTCTTCTCCCCAGTCCAGCGGTTGGTCATGGATTCTATGAGCAACCGCGACGAAAAGGGACGCAGCCTGGCCCGGCAACACAATGAATATGGCGCGCAGTTGGTCAAGGATTATCCGGGCCGCTTCGGCCACTTCGCCACGCTGCCGCTGCCGGACACGGATGGAAGTCTGAAGGAAATTGCCTACTCGCTGGATGTGCTGAAGGCCGACGGCATCGCCTTGTGGACAAGTTACATGGACAAGTGGATGGGCGATCCTTCCTTCGCGCCCGTCTACGAAGAATTGAACCGCCGCAACGCCGTCGTATTCGTCCATCCGGCGCGCCCCTCGTGCTGCCGCAATCTCCCGGGACAATCCGGCATCATCGAGTATGACATCGACACGGCGCGCGCCATCGACAGCCTTCTCTGGGACGGAACCCTGGCGAAAAATCCGAATATCCGTTTTATCTTTTCGCACTCCGGCGGAGCGTTTCCGGTATTGGCCGCGCGCATCATCGACGATTTTCCGAAGAACCGCGCCGACAAAGTGCCGCACGGCGTCGACTTTGAGTTCAAGAAATTATATTTCGATACGGCGCACGCAGGCCGCGCGCCCGCCCTCGACGCATTGAAAGACATCGTTCCCGTTTCGCAGATCATGTACGGCAGCGACGCCCCCATCCGGAATTACGAGCTGACGGACGAATGGCTCGTCCAATACGCCGGCTTTTCGGAAGACGACTGGAAGGCCATCAATCGCGGAAACGCCGAGCGTCTGTTTCCACGCTTCAAGTCCTGAGATGCTTATCCTTTTCTCAGGTTGCACGGCAACTTTGCGGCAAGGTGCCAGTTTCCAAGTAGCCGACCATCCGCGATGTACGGATTCTGGCGTCGTGTTGACAGGTTCACTGATCCCTCGTTACACTCTGCCACATTCGGGCCAAGCTCGGGGCCCGTTCCACGGTCCCAAGCGAGTCCCGACGATGTATACCGCATCATTCAAAGAAGGAGGTATCGAGCCATGAAGAACATCGTTCTCGTCCATGGTGGCTTTGTCGATGGCGCTGGCTGGGAGGGCGTCTACAAGATCCTGAAGCGAGACGGCTACAGCGTCAGCATCGTCCAGAATCCGACAATATCGTTGGAGGACGACGTAGCAGTTACCAAGCGAATTCTTGCAGCGCAGGACGGACCTACAATTCTCGTCGGCCATTCCTACGGGGGAGCGGTGATCACGGAAGCCGGAAACCATCCAAAGGTTTCAGCCCTCGTATACATCGCCGCCTTCGCTCCAGACAGGGGCGAGTCCGTGGGGTCGCTTATTAAAGATCCGCTGCCCGGCGCGCCCGTACCCCCGATACTGCCGCCGCAAGACGGCTTTTTGTTCCTCGACAAGGCGAAGTTTCCCGCTTCTTTCGCAGCCGACGTGGACCCAGAAAAAGCCGCGTTCATGGCTGATTCCCAAGTTCCGTGGGGCATGGGGGCCATTAGCGGCGCGATCAGCGAACCCGCGTGGAGGACCAGGCCGAGTTGGTACCTGGTCACCACCGAGGACAAGATGATTCCACCTGACGCCCAGCGTGCAATGTCCAAGCGCGCGGGTGCTACGGTCGTTGAGGTAAAGGGAAGTCACGCCATCTACGTATCGCAGCCAAGAGCTGTCGCGGATCTTATAGAACAGGCTGCGACGAAGGTGAAGGCCGTTACCGCTTAGAAAGTTCGCTTCGCACGGGCGGGGCCGAAGCCGAATCTGCGCAAAGCAGCACGAGCGCACGGTCTATTTCGTTTTCGACCTCGCGACCGAGGATGACGGTTCGCATTCCTGCCGAGTGACGGCGTACTCGGAAACTGGCGCAATACGCGCCTCCACCCCGGTTGACATGGCTTGCATTCCGTGTGTACCGTGTCGGCATGTCATCCAAACCAGGTGAATCTCCTAGCGCCAGTGCGCCCATTGGTGTGGTGATTGAGCGGGCCGGCGACGTCCTGAACTTCACATTGAACAATTCCGAGCATGAAAATGAGGTCACCGGCGCGATGTTCGACGCGATGCTCGCGGAGCTTCGCCGCGAAGCGTCGCATCCGGGCGCGAGGGTCTTGCGCCTGCGGGCTCGTGGAAAAGTCTTCTGCACGGGGCGTGAGCGCGCGGGCCGGGACGCCGCGACGATCCATCACGAATCCGCTCGGCTCATCGAATTCAAGCGCGCCCTGCGAGTTTCTCCGCTGATCAGCGTCGCGGAAGTCCATGGCGACGCGTTCGGATTCGGTTTCGGCCTCGCGATTGTGTGCGATTTCGTCTACGTCGCGGAAAGCGCGGCCCTGGGATTTCCCGAAATGAAGTTCGGCCTTGCGCCGGCCGCGATCATGGCCTACCTCGGCGAGTACGCGCTGCCGCGCTTCGCGTTTCCGCTCGTCCTCTTCGGCGATCCGATCACACCGCAGCAGGCCAAGCAAATCGGCCTCGTCTCGCATGTCAGCCCGGCGAGCAAGCTTGCATCCGACGTCGATGCCGTCATCGAACGCATCCTGCGTCTCGATCCGAATGCCGCGCGGAACTGCAAGGAATTTTTCCAGACGGCGCAACAGAACTCGTTCGACCAAAACTGCCGTTTAGCCACGGAAGCCTTGACGGTGGGCAGCCTGGCCGTGCTCTCGAGGCACAAGTGAGCCGGCCATGCCCGTAAACGCGGGAGCGCGACTCGACCGGCTGCCGCTGTCCTCCTTCCATCGCCGGATCATGTGGCTGATCGGCGCGGGGATGTTTTTCGACGGGTTCGATATTTATCTTGCCGGAATCGTTCTCGGAGCCACGGTCAAGAGCGGCTTTTCCACGCTCGGCCAGAACGCGCAGTTCGTCTCGGCGACGTTTGTCGGGATGATGCTGGGATCGCTGGTGACTGGCTTCCTCGGCGACCGGTTCGGACGCCGCTTCACCTATCAATCGAATCTTGCCATCTTCGGATTTGCGTCCCTGGCGGCCGCTTTCGCGCCCTCCATGCAGGTATTGATCCTGATCCAGTTCGTCATCGGATTCGGCCTCGGGGCCGAAAATGTAGTTGGTTATTCGACATTAACCGAATTTGTACCACCTCAGTCTCGCGGCAAATGGCTTGGGTTCATGACGGTCTTCGTGGTCACCGGCTTGCCGGTTGCCGCTCTGCTTGGAAGGCTCATCATCCCGAGTTTCGGCTGGCGCTCCATGTTCGTCCTTGGCGGGCTCGGTGCGCTCGTGGTCTGGTATTTGCGGAAAAAATTGCCGGAATCGCCGCGCTGGCTGGAATCGGTCGGCCGGACCGAAGAGGCTGAGGCCTTGTTGTCGGCGATCGAGAGCGAAGTCGCCCGGCAACATGCGCCGCTGTCGGCTCCCACGCTTTCACCCCTTGTGAAACATTCACGGAATCTTTCTTCGCTCTTCAGCCCCGCGATTCTCCCACGCATGATTTTGGGATCGGTCTCTCTGATCGTCATCAACAGCTTGCTCTACGGTTTCGTGACGTGGCTGCCGACCTTTTTTGTGCAACAAGGACTCAGCATCGCCAGGTCGTTTAACTATTCACTCGTCATGGCCCTTGGCGCGCCGATCGGGTCCGCGATTGGTGCTTTCACCGCCGACTCCTGGGGACGCAAGCCCACGATCGTCGGGGCTTCCCTGCTCACCATTCTGATCGGGAGCTTCTATCCCTTTATTACACATCCCGCGATATTGATGGTTGTAGGGTTCTTGCTGATCGTTCCGATTTACGTCCTTGTGGCTCTCCTGTTTGCGATCTACATCCCGGAGCTTTTTCCGACGGAAGTTCGCCTGCGTGCGTCGGGAATCTGCAACACGTTCGGCCGCGGCGCGATCATCTTTACGCCTTTCATCGTCGTCGCGCTTTTCAGGGCGCATGGGCTTGGAGGCGTCCTCGCCTTCATGATCGGACTTCTCATCGTTGAAATCGTCGTCGTCCTGACGCTCGGCGTCGAACCGAAAAAGCGCCGCCTCGAAGAGATCGAGGCTGAGGCCGCTGTCACTCCCTTCCCTGCCGAGGTGCGAAATCCATGACCGTC
>JBGQJJ010000030.1:0-15194 GCA_041498955.1 Terriglobia bacterium | reverse complement strand
CGGGCAGACGTTTGTTTCTTTCGGAACCGGACTGAGCCGCTACGTCGAATTTGCCGCTACGCGCAACTACATGAATTTCCCTTTCGCGGGCGTATGGACCAGAAATCACCCACGGGTTATCGTGAATGGATGGAACTTCGGTCCCTCCCGAAGATCGAGCTGCATCTTCACCTGGACTGCTCGTTGAGCTACCAGGCGGTTTCCACCCTGGCGCCTTCCGTCACTCGCGAGGAGTACCAACGCGATTACATCGCGCCCGCGCGCTGCGCCAACCTTGCGGACTTCCTTTCCCGCGCGCCCAAGGGATTTCAGCTCATGCAAACCGAGGATTCGCTCCGTTTGGTTGCGGAGGATGTCTTCCGGCAACTCATGGAAGACGGCGTGATTTATGCCGAGATCCGGTTTGCGCCGCTGCTTCATACTGAGCGCGGCTTGAGTCCTGAGCGCGTCGTTACGGTCGTGGAACGTTCCGCTGATCGGCTGATCCGGGAAACCGGGATGCAGGCGGGCCTGATCCTTTGCACGCTAAGACATTTCACGGAGGCGCAGAGCTTGCTGACCGCAGAGCTAGTGGAAAAGTTCCGCGGCAGCCGAGTCGTGGCGCTCGACCTTGCGGGAGATGAAGCGGGATTTCCTTTGGACGCTCACGTGGGAGCGTATCGCTACGCGCGAGAGCATGGCCTGTTCCGCACCGCTCACGCAGGCGAAGGGCTTGGACCGGAGAGCGTGTGGGAAACGCTCCGCCAGCTCGATCCGCACCGCATCGGCCACGGAACGCGCAGCATCGAGGATCCGAAACTGGTGGAACATCTCCGCAGGAAACGCATTCACCTGGAGATTTGCCCCACGGCCAATGTCCAGATCATTCCTTCGATTGGCAGCATGGAGGAACATCCCATCGACCGCCTCTTCCGCGCGGGCGTCTCTCTCAACGTCAACTCGGATAGCCGCATGCTCACTCCGACGACTCTGACCCGGGAACATGAAAGCCTTCAGCGCGTATTTAATTGGACCGAACAAGATTTACTGCGCACTAATCTCATGGGCTTGGACGCTGCGTTCGTTGACGACGGAACGAAACAGCAGCTCAGGAAGCGGTTTCTGGAGCCGCAAGGTAGGGCAGATCCGTCCGCTTGACTAAGCCCAGGTCGGTCGGCGGCAGTTTCCGGCAAGTGCGTCTATCAGACATGTGGATTACTTCCGAGTGCCGCGCCTTCCGCCCGCAATCGACGGTACGCGACTCACTGAGCTTCCCAGAATCGGACTTCGGGCCAAAGGCGCGAGTGCAGCGAGCACAACTCTTCGCACGGCGTCGCTCGAGTAACTCGTTATGGAAAGGATGATAAAACCGCCCCAACGTTGGCGATTGGGAGTATGCTCGCTGCTGGCCGGGATGCAAACCGGGAAACCCAGACAACTGGAGGGGGAAAGATGCGCAAACAAGATCGCATCCAGATGGTTATGCGTGCCGCGCTGGCCGCGATTGCCATGATGATTCCAATGATTGCGGCCGGGCAGGCGCCAGTTCCTCCTGCCGCCGCGCCCGCGCCACTGCCTCAAATGCCGCCTTCCCTTGTGCCTTCGCAGGTGGTCGATCTGATGACACCGGAAGGATCAGCGGCGTTCGGCGCGCAGTGGAAGAGTATGGAGGCGAAGATTGTCGAAGGACCGGCGATTGCGAACGCCATGCCCGGGTATAAGACGTCGTACGACCTCCAGCCCCACGCCGGCGAGCGTGGCTTCGATGATTCGTCGTGGCCAACCATCGGCGCCAAGGGGCTGGCCGACCGGCGTGGCGGCGGCAAAGTGTCCTTCATCTGGTATCGCGTGAACCTGACGATACCGGCAAAAATCGGGGACTTCGACACGTCCGGCGCGACGGTGGTGTTGACGGCGTACGTCGACGACTACGCGGAAGTCTGGATCAATGGGCAGGTGCCGCGCCGCCCCGGCTACCCCAGTCCGGCCACGATCCAGGGCTTCAACATGCCCAATCGCGTGGTGCTCGCCGACGCTGTCAAGCCGGGCGACAAATTCCAGATCGCAATCCTCGGCATTAACGGGCCGATTTCGGTCGCACCGATGAATTTCGTCTGGTTTCGCGAAGCGAAGATCGAATTTTTTCACTAAAGCGATTCCAGATTCAGTTCGCGGAACCGGACATGGGGATCATAACGTCAGAGTGTGGCGCTTTCCGGATACAACGTGATACGGGCAATATCGTGAGAGGCGCAGCCAATCCGCATTCATGAGAACCGCCGGCACTTCCAAATCGCGACCCTCTAGATTTTCCAATCAGGAGTGGCGACATACGCGCGGGTAATCTCGGAGACCTTCTGGGTGCCGCAATTGCCCATGGCCAGTTTCAGTTCGCCCTGCAAGATTTCGAGCACACGATCTACGCCGGCTTGGCCAAACGCTCCCAATCCCCACAGGTAGGGACGCCCGATCCCCACGGCCTTTGCACCCAGCGCGAGCGCCTTGAAAATATCGGCGCCGCGGCGAATGCCTCCATCGACGAACACTGGTATGCGGTCGCCGACTTCGGCGACAACTTCGGGCAGCGCTTGAATCGTTGGGCGCAGCGTTTCTGTGGCGCGTCCGCCGTGGTTCGATACCAGTATCCCGTCGAGGCCGTGCTCAACGGCGAGCCGCGCATCTTCGCGTGTGTCGATCCCCTTGATGAAGAACTTCCCTTTCCAGAATTTGCGCATGCGATCGGCGAATGCCCAGTCCAAGGCAGGGTTCAGGATCGTTACGCCGTTCATGTTGATTCCGTCGTACATGGGGAATTCGCGCAGATCGGTAAAAGGCTCGCCTTTATGGCACGCTGCGCATTGAGTCAGGTCCTTGGGGCGAGTACGCAGGTAAGTTTCACTGTTGCGGCCGGTCGTGTTATCCACGGTGAGAGCGATCACCGGGCATCCGGCTGCTTCCACGCGCCGCAGGAGTTGTTCGCAAGCTTCCCAGGTGCTCGGCGCGTAGACCTGATACCACACCGGTCGACCCAGGGCCTTGTTGACGTCTTCCACTCCGGTAGAGGAAGCCGACGACAGGAACTGTAGAGTGCCGCGGGCCTTGGCTGCTCGCGCGACCGCCTCTTCCCCGTTAGGCCAAAACGCTTTGTGGGCGGACGTCGGGCACAAGAAGATCGGACTGTCGTAGACGGTGCCGAACAGCTCGACCCGCATGTCTACCTTGGTGGCGTCGCGCAGACGGCGCGGACGCAACTGGATGTGCTGGTATCCTGCGCGATTGGCGCGCAACGTGGCATCGTCGTCCACTCCGCTCACCATGTAAGCCCAATGGCTATCCCGGACCTTGCGATGGGCGGCCCCCTCGAAATCGAAAACGTCGAGGGCGTCGTCAGGGGCGGCAATGACGTCGGAAGAGGCCGGGGCCGTCTGCGCGATTGTCTGGGCCATGGCGGTTTGCTTGATGAAAGCGGCTACTCCGCCGAAGGCAGCAACATAGGGGCTTGCGGCCATGAATTTCAGAAATTCACGACGGGCCGTGGAGACAGAGGAAGGTTGTCTCATAATTATTGCGAATGGTATCGCTGGCCGCGCTCATTGACAAGCCGCTCATTGACAAGCAATGACCTTCGATTACAGGAGGGACAAGTTGTGATCGCAGAGACAGCAGACCGGCACTACGCAGTACCGCCCCGGCGTTTTCAGTCCTGCGGGCCGTTGCCTGTATAATACCCGGATGCCCAACCGTGCCTACGCGAGCGTCTGGGTTCGCGGCTTCAACGAGGAAAATATGCTTGCGCACTTCGAGCATTTTCTAGCCACAGTGCCGCTCGCTTCTTCGCCGCCGGGGTTTACGGGGCTGACGATTCGAGCCGTGGATTTCACTGAAACTCCGCTCGAAGAATATGATTTGCGAGGGTATCTGACGACTCCTGAGGAGATCGTCAATCTTGCGAAGGACCATCACTCCGGTGATGTCTCCTACGAAGTTGCGGCGCGATGGGATCTGTGGATTCGCGACAAGGAAACCGCAAGCTGGAAATTGCAGCCCGAGCACATGGACATTTTTTGTTACGGACCGGAATACGATGGGGGCGTGTTTGCCGAATCGGGGCACTTTATGGCCGATCTTGGGTTCGAGCACCTGTTCACGGGGCACGCGGGGCTGCTCGCCGCGGAAAGCGGGCGCGTCGCGGAGCCGCAGCATCCCGAAGAGGCGCGATTTCTGATGTGGATGTCGCAGCCGCAAAATTTGCGCGAATATCAGGAGAAAACGAGAGAGAATATCCAGAAACTCATGGGCTGGATGCGCGCGGTGGAGGAAGCTCTGCCTGTGGAGCGCTTCCGTCTGTGGTCCGAGGGAGAGGAAAACTTTGAAGCGCGACTCGATGAAATTCTGGCTGTGCGCTAGCCTGGTGGTCGCCTCGGCGAGCGCTGCCTTGGCGGCTGGCGCGCGAATCTCTCTTCCCGGACCCGGGCAGGCAGCGATACGCCACAACAATGAAACATTGCTGGCGGGATTGCGGCCCGGGCGCGACACTTTCGCCGTGGCGGAAAAACGGTTCAAGGTCAAGAATCTTTCCGAGGAGCCGAATTCAAGTTCCAAGGAATGGCGAGATGATTGTTCGGGCCGCTCCATCCGCCTGGAAGTCGATGCCAAGTCCGTGATTCAAAGCGTCACCCTCACGACGCTCGGCAGCCAGGAAGGCAAGTGCAGCGACCGGCGCCCGGATTTTCTGGACCCCAGAAATTGGTTGACCGGACTGGGCCTGCGCATGGGCGATTCGCAGGATCGCGTGACAGGTTTATATGGTGAGCCGAATTCCAGCGGCCCAGCATCTAAACACGGACAGGAACTCGAGCTGCTGTATTACCAATTTGACTGGGCTGGCTCGGACGTTCCGCAAGTGATGCAAGTGCTGTGCGCCCGGGATACGGGACGGGTGGTCGAAATTACGCTGGCGTTCCCAAGCCTATAGTGCGCTGACTGACGATGAGGATACGAAGACTGCGCACCATTGTGGGAATGCTGCCCTGGATTATGGCGCTAGCGTTGGCAGGGTGCCACTCAGCACAGCAACCGGCGCCCGCTAATGTGAAGGCGGCCGCCGAACGCTCCGATGTAGCAGATGGGGGGCGTGGCGCCGCGGAAGCGGTCTTGGGCAAACAAGCGGAAATACTCGTCCGGGGGAATCTGGCGATGAATGGGAGAGAGCAACTCCTTGTCGTCAACCGGATATCGAAGGAAGCGGCATCGGGAGGGGGCGAGGCAAATTCCTCACCGGTTTTCGTCACGCGGGCGGCCATTCTCGAACAGGATGGGGGCAAGTGGTCTGAAGTTTTGCTTTGCGACGAGCATTTGAAAAATCCGAGTGGCTATCTCGGCGGCTCTCCTGCCGGCCGCGTCACCGGCTGGCGGCTGGAATACACTCAGGACGCAGAGGAAGGGTTGGAGATGAAGTTCACGCCGGCGGAAAGATTCAGCGCCGTTGACGCTAACGCGGATCAAAGTTCCGAGAAAAAGTTTCCGGCTTTCGATGTACGCTGGAACAGAAATGCGAAACGCTATCAGTCGTTCGACCAGTCTCATGAAAGGTATCTGAGCGAGGTCCCGTCACTGGAGACTCCACAGTCCACTCTTAGATGAGCGCAGCGGCAAATACCCTGTCCGGATCGATACCGAAAGCAGCGCACAGGCGCGTTTCCGGATGGGCGCAGCTCACTCGCTTGTATCCGTACGTGGCGCGCCACAAGGCGGAAGTCGCGATCGGCTTCATCACGCAGGCCGGCATGGGGATTACCGGTACGCTGCTCCCGCTGATCCTCGGCGTCATCACGGATTGCCTCACGGGCGCCGAGACGCCGCTCGCGCAGCTCGGGCGTCTGACCCATATCGCTCTGGGCCCACTTCTTCCCTACTACCATCCAAAGGATCCGCACACGCTGGCGGTATTTTCCGTGGCGCTGGTAATCATTTGCGCGGTGCAGGGCGTTTTTTCGTACTGGACACGGCAAATCCTGATCGGCCTTTCCCGCGACATCGAATTCGATCTGCGAAATGACCTGTTGAACAAGCTCGTCCAGATGGAACCGGAATTCTACGTGCGAAATCGCACCGGCGAACTGATGTCGCGTTGCACCAACGATTTGAATTCGGTGCGCATGGTCCTCGGTCCGGGAATCATGTACAGCGCCAACACCATTGCCACCATGGTGCTAGCCGTGGTGCTGATGTTCTGGATTTCGGCGACGCTCAGCATGTACGTGCTGCTTCCGGTGCCCGTCGTCGCTGTCAGCGTTTGGCTGTTTGGGCGGCAAATTCACGCACTTTACGGAAAAATTCAGGCGTCGCTTGCAGTGCTTTCCGCGAAGGCGCAGGAAAATCTTGCTGGCGTCCGCGTGGTGCGCGCCTACGGGCAGGAAGAAGCGGAAATTCGCGGATTCGACGCCCCGAACCGTGAATACATCGGTCGCAACCTGCGCTTGATCTATTTCTGGAGCCTGTTCATGCCGCTGCTCCAGATGTTATTCGGTCTGACGTTTATCCTCGTGCTCTGGCAGGGCGGAAGCCAAGTGGTGCTCAACCGCATCACAACTGGCGAGCTGATCGCGTTTTATACGTTCATGACGCGTCTGATTTTCCCGATGATCGCCCTGGGATTTGTGACCAACATCTTCCAGCGGGGCGGGGCGTCGATGGGCAGGCTGAACTACATTCTCGATTCGGAGCCAAAGATCAGCGACGCGAACGCGGTCCGCGACAACGCCGGAGAAATCCGCGGCGAAATCGAGTTTCGGAACCTGACCTTCACGTATCCGACCGTCCGCAGCGATACCGATGGGTCCAAGTCAAACGGGTCGGCCGCGGTCAACAAACCCGTGCTCCAGGATATTTCCCTGCACGTCCCGGCCGGCTCAATTCTCGCCATTGTGGGGCCCACGGGGAGCGGAAAATCCACGCTGGCCTCGCTGATTGCGCGGTTGTGGGAGGCGCCTCCGGGAACGCTGTTCGTCGATGGCCGGCCAATCCGCGAGTGGCCGCTCGAAACGCTGCGGCGAGCCGTGGGATACGTGCCGCAAGACACGTTCCTGTTCAGCGAGAGGCTGCGCGAAAATATTGCGTTCGGAGTCGATAGCGCGACGGACGAAGAAATTCACGAAGCCGCCGACGTCGCCAGCATCGCCGCGGAAATCAAGGAGTTTCCTGCCCAGTTCGACACAATGGTGGGAGAACGCGGAATTACCCTTTCGGGCGGGCAGAAGCAGCGCGCCGCCATTGCCCGCGCCGTGATTCGCGATCCGAAAATCCTGATCCTGGACGATTCCCTATCCAGCGTGGACACCGGAACCGAAGAACGCATCCTGAAGCGCCTGGACGCGATCCTGCGGCAACGAACGACCATTTTGATTTCTCACCGCGTCTCGACCGTCCAGCATGCCGATCAGATTGCTGTGTTACGCGACGGGCGCATCGTCGAACGCGGCACGCATGTTGAACTCCTTGCGCGCGGCGAGTATTACGCCGATTTGCATACCAAACAATTGCTCGAGGAAGAGTTGGAACGCGAATGAGCGACTTCCGAGAAGAGGAAGCTCTAGGCAAGGCCTACGACTCGCAGCTGTTACGTCGGCTGATGACGTATCTGCGGCCGTATAAGTGGAGTGTCGTCATCGCGGTTATCCTGACTTTACCGGTCGGCCCGCTTACAGTGGTTGGCCCAAAGCTGTTTGGTTACGCCGTGGACAAGTACATTGTGCCGGGCGTGAATCAATCTATTCCCTTGTCGGCGGCTCTGCGCGGCGTCGGGTTGATTTCTCTGTTATCGCTGGCAGCGTTGCTTCTGAACTTCGCCATACAGTATCTGCAAGTGCGCATGATGCAGAATGTGGGCCAGAAGACGCTGTACGATCTGCGAAAAGAAATCTTCGAGCGCCTGCAGCGCCTGCCGATGAGTTTCTACGACCGCAGTCCGGTGGGGCGCCTGGTGACGCGAGTCACGACGGATGTGGACGCACTGAACGACCTGTTTGCCGCCGGTATCGCGGCCATGGCCAACGACGCCATCATGCTGATCAGCATCGGCGCGTTGATGATGGCAATGAACTGGCGGCTCGCGCTGGCCACATTGGCGGTGCTGCCGTTGATCATGGTCGCCACGTGGATCTTCCGCGACCGCGTGCGCGACGCCAACCGGCGGATCCGAACCGCTATCGCCCGCATCAATTCGTTCTTGCAGGAACACATCAGCGGCATGAGCATCGTGCAAATATTTAACCGCGAGAAAAAAGCGCGGGAGCAGTTCGCCGAATTGAATCGCATCCACATGGAGGCCTACAAGGACGCAATCACGGCCTTCGCCGTCTTCTTTCCGGCGGTGGAGCTGTTCAGCATGACGGCAATCGCCGTCGTTTTCTGGTACGGCGGCCTGCTCACTTTCGGCGGCACCGTGACCGTCGGCGTACTCATCACATTCATGCAGCTCGCGCAGCTCTTCTTCCGGCCCATCCAGGATTTGAGCGAAAAGTTCAACATCCTGCAATCGGCCATGGCCGCCTGCGAGCGGATTTTCAAGCTGCTCGATGAGCCGCTGCCCGCGCCGCCCGCGGAAGCTCCGCTGGTACTTTCCGCGCCGCGCGGCGAAATCGAGTTCCGCAACGTATGGTTCGCCTACCACGGAGGCGCGAATCCGAAGGAGGACGACTGGGTCTTGCGCGATGTTTCCTTTCACATCGCGCCTGGACAAACCCTCGCCATCGTCGGCCACACGGGCGCAGGAAAGACCACGCTCATTCAACTGCTGTTGCGGTTCTACGAAATTCAGCGCGGGCAGATTCTGCTCGATGGCGTGGACATTCGCCGGTACGACATGCACCAATTGCGCCGGCAATTCGGCATCGTGTTGCAGGACCCGTTCCTGTTCACCGGGACTTTGGAATCCAATGTCCGCCTGGGCGATGAGGACATCAGCCGCGCGCGGGTCGAATCCGCGCTGCGGGAAGTCGGGCTCGGCACCTTGCTGGACTCCTTGCCGGAAGGCGTGGAAACAAACGTCAGCGAACGCGGCGCGACTTTTTCCGTGGGGCAGCGCCAATTGATCAGCTTCGCGCGCGCGCTCGGGCACAATCCACGGTTCCTGATTCTTGACGAAGCGACGTCGAGCGTGGACACCAAGACCGAGATCCTGATCCGCGAGGCGCTCGACCGGTTGCTCGAGGGCCGCACCGCTCTGGTCATCGCGCACCGGCTCAGCACCATCCAGCACGCCGATCGCATCCTTGTATTCCACAAAGGCAAATTGCGCGAGCAGGGTTCCCATCAGCAATTGCTCGCCGAGCGCGGGATCTACTATCGCCTGTACCAGCTCCAGTACAAAGAACAGGAGTTGCGCGCGTCCTTCGAGACGGCGGGAAGCGAAGCAGGCACGTCCGTTCCGGGGAACGACTAGCCGACCACCTTTGTAGCGCCCGCCTTCAGGCGGGCACTTGGGAATCAAGCACTTGCCCGCCTGAAGGCGGGCGCTACACGATGCCTCCCACACAAATCCTCATCTCCGCGGGCGAAGCGTCTGGTGACATGTACGCGGCGCGACTCGCGACGGCATTGCGCGCGCGCGCCGACGTTCAACTTTTCGGAATGGGCGGGACGCGGATGCGCGATGCCGGTGTGGAACTCGTGGCCGATTGCTCCGAAGTTTCCCTCGTGGGGATCGTCGAAATCGCAAGGAAATATCCCGCCCTTAGGCGCGTGTGGAAGCGCCTGCTGGACGAAGCGGCGCGCCGCAAACCGCGGCTTGCGATCCTCACTGATTTCCCGGGCTTTCATTTGCGCCTGGCGCGCGCCCTGAAGCGCCAGGGCGTGCAGAACGTCTATTTTGTGTGCCCGCAGTTCTGGGCCTGGAGGCCCTGGCGGGCGAACCTGGTGCGACGGCGATTCGTGCGCGGGCTTTGTATTTTCCCTTTTGAAGAGGAATGGTACCGGGCGCGCGGCGTGAAGGCTGATTTTATCGGCCATCCGCTCGTGGGAAATGTGGCGGCGACAAGAACGCGCGCGGAGTTTGCCGCCGCCCGCGGACTGGACGCAAGTAAGCCGATTGTTGCGCTCCTGCCGGGAAGCCGCAACGGCGAAATCGCGCACCACATGCCCACGATGGTGCAAGCCTGCCGTCTGATTCAAAAGGACCACCAGGTACAATTCGTTTTTGCGCTCGCGCCAGGCGTGAGGGAGGCCCAGATCCGCCACTATCTGGCGCCTGACGTGGCAATGCACGTGGTGGAAGATGCGACCTACGACGCTTTGGGCGCGGCGGACCTGTCGATTGTGTCGAGCGGCACAGCGACTGTCGAAGCCGCTTTGATGGACGCGCCCATGATTGTCGTCTATCGCCTCGCTCCCCTCACGGCGGCGATCGCTCGTTGGCTCGTTCGCACGCCCTTGTTCGCAATGGTCAATCTGATCGCAGGCAGACGGGTTGTGCCGGAACTCGTGCAGAAGGATTTCACTGCCGAGCGGCTGACGAACGAAGCGATTCGCCTGCTCGATTCGCCAGACGCGCGCGCCGATATGCGCCGAGGCCTCGCGGAAGTCCGCGAAAAGCTTGGTCCTCCGGGAGCAGTGGAGCGCGCGGCGGACCTGATCGCGGGCATGTTGAATTCATCGTAACGCCGGCTGGGACTGGCAACTCAACAGCCCTAGTTGGTATCCTATAATGTTGGATGGCCTCCACCGGAAAGAAAGGCGCTTGAACCTCATGTCGAAATTTCGACTGCTCATCATCCTGGCAGGCCTAACAGGCCTGGCTGTGCCTGGCCGGGCTCAATCGCCGGGAGCGCCTCAAGGCCCGGGCCGCGCCGTCGCGCCGGTTCAGAACATTCCCACAGCCGCCTTCCGTGCCACCTACTACGAAGTACGCGCTTCCCTCGACGCAGTGGGCCAAGTCATGAATGCGCAAGTGAAGGTGGACTTCGCGGCAAGGGAGGCCGGGCGAGTCGTGGAGGTGGAACTGAATCAAAATCTGCGCGTCAACTCGGTGCGCGACGTTTCCGGCAAACCCGTGTCCTACGATCGGGACGATACCTCCGCGATAAAACTGCACGTCACGCTCGACGATACTGTTCCCGTCGGAGGAAAGGTCACGCTGTTTTTTGATTATGGCGGCCCACTCTCCAGCCGCATGAGCAATCCCGATCAGGGCATGCGGATGGCTTACATCGCCAAAGACGGCGGGTACTTGTTGCTCCCCTCGCGATGGTTCCCGTTAACCGACTTTCCTTCCAATCGATATACCGGTATTTTCCAGATCGAAGTGCCAGGAACCATGTCGGTCGTGGGCACCGGGAAATCGGCGGGCGCACCGGAATCGGTCACTCCCAAAGCCGGGTCAACTCCCGCTCCGGCTCCCATGCTTGGGAATGCGCGGCGCGGCGCGCCGGTGTCGCCCATGAGCGCTCCTCCGCCTCCCTCGATGGAAAACGAGCGGATGCTGTACACGTATCGCGTGGATAAGCCGGAAGCCGCGGGAACGTTCGTCATCGCGCCGCTGCAATTGAGCCCGGAGCGCTCGCAAGGCGCGACCTATTCCATCTACACGCCGCCTGCGTCGGCAAACACGGCGCCGGCTTATGCGGACGCGATCTCGCACGTCCTCGATTTCTACAATGATGCATTCGGCCCTCTGCCGGAGCCCGGCTTGACGGTGGCGCAGCTCCCGGATGGGACTGTCGACGGATTCGCCGCGCCGGGCCTGTTGCTCGTGAGCGCACGGCAATGGTCGGCCAAGCCCAACGAACGCTTGCTCGCCGATCTCGCTGCGCATCAGTGGTGGGGCGCGCAAGTCGTGGCTGCTACCCCCTCCGACGTCTGGATCACGGATGGCCTCTCACGCTACTCCGAAGGATTGTACGTCGAGCAAACTTTGGGCAAGGATGCGCTGAACAAGGCGCTTGAGGATTATGCCGTGGGTGCGCTGATGTTCGACGACTCCGCTCCCATCGCCGACGCCAGGCGGCTGGAGCCCGGATCCGAGGGATATCAATCGGTGGTCGTCAATAAAGGCGCGATGGTGTTTCACATGCTTCGCTCGATCATCGGCGATGCCAATTTCAGCGCCCTGCTGAAGGATTTTTATTTGCGGTATGCGGGGAAGGCGGCGCGGGTTCAGGATTTCGAGCAACTGGCGGAGACGCGCCAGGCTCAACCGGCGCCTGCGGGATTCAAGTTGGGCAACGCGCCCGCCGCTTCGGTGGAACCGGCCAGCTTGCGCCCCTTCTTCACGCAGTGGCTGCATTCGACGGGAGTCCCGGAATTCAATTTGGAGTACGTCATCTACCGCACCAAGAAAGGATTCCGGATCGTCGGCAAGGCGAAGCAGAATCTGGACGTCTTCCACATGGACGTGGAGATTGAAGTCCAAACCGAGGGAAATCCCGAATTCAAGACCATCACGATCTCCGGGAAGGAGTCCACTTTTACCGTGGAGACGTTCGGGCGGCCGAAGCCCAACGGAATTATTCTCGATCCGCACGACTACATCCTGAAATCGAGCCAGCGGCTGCGCGTGCGCGGAATCATCGCGCGCGGGGAATCGCTCGCCGGACTGGGCCGCTACTATGACGCGGTGCAGCAGTATCAGAAGGCGCTCGAACAGGACCGCCAAAATGCGCTGGCCGAATTCCGCATGGGCGAGGCGTTTTTCTACCAGAGGAACTACGCCGCCGCCGCGCAATCCTTCCGTGACGCGCTCCTGGGGACCACCGACTTGACCACCAGGTGGACCGAAGTGTGGTCGGACATCTACCTGGGGCGGATCTACGACATCCAGGGCGACCGGACACGCGCCGTCAACCAATACAGCAAGGCCAAGCAGACGGGCGACGACACCGGCGGCGCGCAAGCGGAAGCGGAAAAATCCCTGAAAAAAGCCTACAGCGAAACCGGAGCCTAAGTAGCACAGACTTCAGTCGGTGGGGGTTAGTCCTTCCAAGGCCAAACCCCCACAGACTGAAGTCCGTGCCACTTACCACCCGGACAAGCCTGTGAGCCTCGGCGATGCGATCCCCTTGTGCTGGATCAGGACCTGAAATTTTTCCCCCAATCCTTCCGGATGAATGAGATTTTTCAGCAAGAGGCGCGCGCGCAGTTTTTCCATTTCCGTTTGTCCGGGTCCGTACAAATCGGCGAATTCATTTCCGCGGCCGAGCGCCACCAGAAATTGCGATTGCGTGACGAGACCTGTGCGCCGAAGCCCCGCCCGGCGCCCCCACAAATCCACGGCGGTGAAATTGACATGCGAAGTCAAATCCTGCTCGCCCGGCGCATCGAGTAGATTCTCCGAAACGGTGTGATCGCGGTACGCGAGCAGCGTGCCGCGATTGTGATGTTCCCCGTACAAAGCGCGGGCTTCGTGGCCATAGTCGATGGTCAAGACAAAGCCGCGCTCCAGGGCGCGACCCCCGCTCTCGATCCAATCGCACGCTTCAAAACACACTTCCGCCTGCTGTCCTTCTTCAAGCGTAATTCCCTGTTCGTGAAAATACTGCTCCAGCGCCGGCATCGAAGGCTCGCCAAGGCCCTCGGTGAATTGCGCGCTCTCGAATCCGACGTGGATTTCCCGCAGCGCGCCATCCTTCATGACAACGCGATGTACGGGTAAAGCATCCAGCAATTCATTTGAAAATATGCACCCGGCGGGAATCTCACGGGGGATTTCGACGGCGCTGGAGACGCGTCCTGCGGCCATATGATCCGCGAGGCGCGCGGCATGCTCGGCGCGCCGCGCGCCGGAGCGCTCGACCGCGACATATTCCAGCGCCGCGTAAAATTCGGGAAGCACACGCGCGCTGAAATCCAGGATGTGGCCGGCCAGGCGGCCGACTCCGGCGCCGGACTCAGCCACGACGAACGGGCGAGGCGACCCGAGCAGTTCCCACATCTCCGCGAATTGCCGCGCGAGGAGACGCCCGAAGATCGGATGCACGTCGACGCTCGTGTAGTAGTCGCCGAACCGGCGGGCGCTGGCGCGCGAGTAATAGCCGTGAGCGTAATGATAGAGACATTCACGCATAAATTCGGCGAAGGTGATAGGACCCCCGGCCCGGATGCGCTCGGCAAGAATTTCGGAAAGAGCGCGCGCGTGTTCCCCCGGCTTAGGTGATTCCGACTGGGCGCCGGATGCGGATGAGGGACCGGGCGTCATACGTCCTGGCGCTGCGGATTGCATGTAAACATCTCAATGATGAAATCGTGCAGGCAGTCGTAGAGCTGCTTCTGAAAAATCCAGGGAAATTGCTTGCTCTCAATTTCGCGCGGGTGGAGCAGAAACACGTAGGTGTGCACTTGCGGCTCGGGAGGAGAATACTGGATCACCACTTCGACGCCTTCGGCGGCGGGGCGCGCGTCAAACACGAAGAGCGGGTGTTCGTATTGGGTCAGCTCGGCGCGAACTTTTTCGGCGAGCGCGTTCATTTGCGCTCCGCCTCGGGTGCGGCTTGCAATTCAACGCCGGCGGGCATTTCCGCAAGAACTTTTTCAAATTCGGATAGAGCCTGCGCATCAAACAAAACGAAATGGATTTTTTCGAGTGACGTGGGCTTCTTCAAATGTTCCACAACTTCGCGCAGCATGATCCGAGCGCATTCCGGAATCGGAAAGCCGGCGATTCCGGTGCCCACGGCGGGGAATGCGACCGAGCGCAGTCCACGTTCCGCCGCGATGCGCAGCGCGTGCGCCGTCGAACTCCGCAGCGCGCGCGCGGTTGTTTCTCCCCCCAGCTGCATGCTGGCCGCGTGAATCACAAACCGGGCGCGCAGCTTGCCGCCCGTCGTGATGGCTGCGCCGCCGACCGGAATACTGCCGATGGCGTCGCACTCCCGCTGGATGGCCTCCCCGCCCTTCCGCCGGATCGCGCCGGCCACGCCGCCGCCAAGCTGCAAATCATTGTTCGCGGCGTTGACAACGGCGTCGACGTCCATTTCCGTCAGGTCGCCTTGGAGAAGCACGATTTTCTCGCCGATACTCATAAGCTGGTTTTCGTTTCAAATTCGCGCGCTATTTCGCAATCCGCTTCAGCGCTTCCTCATCGTAGCCGAGCACAATCTCGGAACCGCGCAGCACGACCGGGCGGCGAATCAGATTGGGCTCGGCCGCCATTAATCTCAAGGCCTCCTCGCGCGACGGTGGATTCTGTCCCATTTTCCGCGTGCGATAAAGTTCGTTGCGCGTGT